>WALW01000008.1 GCA_015522635.1 Candidatus Tiamatella incendiivivens
ATGTCTGGTCCCCCCGCTGCTCCGTTTAGTTTTGGCTGTTTTTTGAGTTGGTTTGTCAGTGCTTCTATTGGTGATAGGTAGAGTTTTCTCTTTATCAATATGGGTCCCAGAGTTTAATTGTCTCTGATCGTGGCTTTATTGTCTATCGCCTGTTGAATAGTTTCGGTGAGGCGTGTAAGATAGTTTTGTTCCATAACTACTTGATCTTTCAACCATAGAAGTCAACAGTTAGCCAGTTATCCTAAATGTTAGGCAGAGGGTTATATTTTTAACCCTCTACTGCAATATAAAACATAGGGTAATACCCAAGGTAATACTTCCACACTCCCCTGGGGGGCTGTAGAATTGGACCTGCAGAGAATAAGGGTGACAATAACAAAGATAACCAGCGGCACACCGAGAATCAAACTAATCAAACAAGCAAGAATAGACTACTACATAATAGACGATCAGCCGCAAGGACCAACAAAGCTAATAGAACACAACCACCCTATACAGCCAGTAAACCCCCCAGGGGAAACAAAAGACAAACACCTCATAATAGGACTGGACAGTAGTAGCTCAATAATCCGTACACCATTCTTCAACTTAATAACAATAACAGCCTCAGCCAGCAGCACACTAATACCGGAAGTATACGACCACCCAGAAATATACACATACCAAATCAAGCCAAGAATCAGGCAACCATACATCATAGTAGGCACAGACACAGAGCTTCCCGAGGAAGGAGAAGGCGTAACGACGAGGAACCCGCTAGGATCACCATACGGGTTCAAATACACACCGGAAAGAATAGCAGACGAGTACAGGTCGTGGATAGAGAACTGGATGCTCTCAGACCCAATCCACCAAGCAACCCGGAAACTAGAAAAACAAAACTACAAGCCGATAATCCTCCTAGACGGCCCCTTATACCAGACACCCCAACTCATAGCAAAAATGCACCTAACAGGTGAAGCGTCAAGCATATGGAGGAGAATAGTAGAAGATAGAATAAACCTAATCCAGGCATACGAAGATATAGGCATACCGGTCATAGGAGTCGTGAAAAGACTAGAGCAAAGCACAATCCTATCACACTCACAACACTACTCTAAACTAGTCAAAGGCCACTGCGGTGTAGACCTCTCCTACTATAGTCCTCCAGGAGACCAAGCACTAATACATCTACTCTTAAACCTTGGAAAATGCAGATACCATATCGGGGAAATGATGCGTACATCCATACTAGAATATACTCCAGGGGGATACGGTTTACCTAAGCTGTTCACATACATAGTAATCCCCCCGTCAATATGGAGCAAACGTGTAAGCAGCTACCGTAGCTACCGTATAGAGTTCACACGAAAAACAATGAGCATACTGAACGGGATGAATCTAACACCGTGTCAAGTCATATACCTCGAGACAGTAAGGCACGCACTACCAATACCCTTCTCAATAAAACTCAGCGACAGAAGAGCAGGAATGCTGGCACAAGCCCTACGGAGCAAGTTCAGGCGAATGCTCTCAGGGATGAATGTACCCTTCACCTATGATGAACTAACCTACCAGAGGTGACCCGTATGGTTGAGAAAGAACAATACATAGATACGGGACAAGGAAAAGACTTGATAGACCTGCAGAGAGTCCTTGAAGAGAAAACTAGGCGGGCAGTAGATGCCGCTTTAAAGTACGGGGCAATAGTAGGCTATGTATCTCGGTACAGTCCTGTAGAGGTGGACATGAGCAATGCTACAGTAGCATTCGACATAGACCCCTCAATATACTTCTCCCGGCTAAACGATCCCTCAAACCCCCTCTACCGGATGGGCAGTATACTAGCTGTAATAGACCCCAAAACGCAACACCTAGTATCAGTCCGCATCAAAGAAATCCGTAGACTAGACGAGCTAGCCAGCCTTGGAGTAGAAGAACCTCTCTCAACCCCACTAAACCCCGACACGTCCACACTCATGACGAGGACAAAGATAATTGGAGAAATACTCTTGGAATATGATCCCAAAACGGAAGCAGCCTTCCCATCTAACCTCAGCATAGAACCGCAGAGCCCAGTAATAGATCCGCAGCCAGATGTACTAGTCAAACTACTAGGACTACCCAGCCTCGGGGAAGGCGTCATAATAGGATCACTATCATTCAATTCAATACTAGTCAAAAATGGTAGCATACCGGTAGTCCTACCATACAAAGTAATGCTTCAACACACCCTAATACTAGGAACGACAGGGAGTGGGAAAACTACACTAGTCAAGAACATGATAGCGAACACTGTCAGCAACCAGACGGGCATAATCGTAGTCGTATTCGACCTAAACCAAGACTACATACAACTACTACTCCCACCCATAAAACATCCGGAACAAGGATCGGAGAGCCGAGTATACCATGGAGTCTACAAGGACACACGTGAGCCAGATAACATAATAATCATAGCACCAATCTCAAGGGAGATAGTTGGCAGAAACTTATACCCTGATGGGGATAATTTATTCCGCGGAATATTCAGGGAGTACTTTGAAGACAGCTATACACCACTCCTCACACTCCTAGGCCAAGAACATGTTCAAGGCAGGATAGAAGAGGGAAAGCACAGCCTCACCTATACATTCAAACTCAACGGGGGTACCAAAAGAATAATATTCATACCATACAGCCTATACACGCATAGAATCCCCGGAGACACCCTAGTAAACCTGATGCCAGGCCTCACAGGCCAAGCGAGAAACATACTTAGAAGGCTGAAGAGGAAGGTAGAATCAGAACTACCAATAGGATCACCTCCCCCATTCCTCGACCTATACGTAGAATCCATAAGAGTATACCTGGAGGACACGCGTAAGAAAGACAACCCCTGCGCGTCAAGAAGCCAGGAAACCTGGTTCACGAAAAGAGTCCTAGAAAACATAGCCGCAAGACTATCAGGCGACTACATACGCTTAGAAGAGAACATGGACCTCCTACTAAGTAACTACTATCACATACCAATAATAATCTGCCACGCACTACAGGAAATAACACCCCACCGCAGCTCCCTAGAAAACCTACTAAGAGAACTGGGCACACTACTAGACACAGGCATAGTAGACGTAATCACAGGAGTCCACAAGGAAAAACTAGCATTCCAAATGGAACCAGACTGGATGCAACTCCTAGAGACATCAATAGCGCTAAACTCGCCAATAATAGTGGACCTAGCATGGAGCTACCGGGCAAGCAGCCTAGGAGAAAACACACACCGTGTCACGGCAATAAGGCTATTATCAACACTCCTCACCTGGAAACACGGGATGTGGAAGGAAAGAAAGCCAACACCGGAGATACACGTATACATAGACGAAGCACACCAATTCTTCCCCAATGAAACTAAAGACGAAAACACCCGTCAACTGTCAAGCATACTCAGCAGAATAGCCAGACTTGGAAGAGCGAGAGGAATAGGGCTAGTATTCGCAACCCACACACCAAGCGACCTAAACGACATAATTATACAGCTAACAAACACTAAAATAATACTGAGAATGGATCCAGCACACCTGGAAAGACTGGACATACCCTCAGACACGAGGAGACACCTAGCACTCGCACCCCCAAGACACTACGCAGTAAAAAGCTACTACATACCAAACGGCCTCATAACAGGAGTAACAACCACACCAATAACATTACACTACGACACATCAGCATAGCTCAGTTGGTAGGGTATAGTATTATTGCCTTGATAAAAGCTAAGGCTCTTGGCAAGCCTTGGGATCACGTTAAATTGATTGGCTATGCCAGTGCTGAAGGTATATTATATGTTGTAATAAAAAGTTAATAGATCCAGTGTTTTTTCTCTGCATATCATATGAGTTTTTCATAGATTGTTTTCTTATGTTGAGATAATTCATATATCACTTCCTATAATATATAATTAGACTTAGAGAGGATGGTGTTTTGACTGGTAGGGTTTTGAAGCCTCTTAGGCCTGGGGAGCTTGATAAGGTTCCTCGTGGTAATTGGGTTGCTTTGGTTGATGGGCGGATGGTTGCTTGCGCTAGATCTCTCGAGGAGCTTATGGATATTATGGAGAAGAAAGGGTATAGTTATGATGAATATATTGCTGTTAAGCTTCATCGTCACGACTTAATGGCTGCTTAACTATCTATAGCGGTTTAGACTGTTCTGTGTGGATTAGTGCTTAGTGTTATGGTGTTTATTTTATGTTCCTACGTTTTATTACTGTTTTCAACTCCTCTCCGGTGGGGTAAGATTCTGGTTTATATATTATTACGCTTTATGGTATGGTAGGTGTAATTATCGCCTTCTAAGTTTTTATGGCTGTAAAATTGAGGTGGGTTTCAGTTTTATTTTATTGGTACCTTCACTGTTAGATTAAGAGGGTTGATTATTACCTTCATTATTGTTCCCTTTGGGAAGTGGTGGATTCTTACTTGTTCGCTTAAGTGTATCGGGAAGGCTGCTTCTATGTAGAGTTGGCCCCAGAAGTAGGTGGCGTTAGCGGGTTTTGTTATTATGGTGGTGTTTGGGAAGATTAGTTGGATGGTTGCTTTGTAGTTGTAGTATGGTAGTTTATATATTACGATTGATATTGCTGTGGATATTGTTGAAACGCTTCCGTCTATTTCGATGGTAATGTTATTTGCTTCGATTGCTTTGTGGAAGGGGTAGATTATTGTTGAAATGCTGTTGTTTGCTGTTTGTATGGTGAAGTTCTGGGGTGTACTATAGTTTTCTATTGGGATTGTCATGCTGAGTTTTGGAGGTAGGGTTTGCCTCATTTTATAGTAAGTGGTTAAACCCTTGTTCCACCAGTAGTTCGAGTGTGATATTATGTTTTTGGCTATTGTGTAGTTGAAATATTTACGGTAAATTATACTGGTGTCCGAGGGCTTTGACTCGTATATGAGGGGTATGCTCCTTATCGTCTTGTTGAGTGCGGTTATGCTGCTTGGAGGCTGGAAGTCTTCGCTACTCATTTTCTTGTCGAGTATTTCTCGGAAGATTTTTACCCAGAACTCAGGGGACTGTATATCTGGTTTTCTGTAGTGATCTGGTTTATTTGTAAAGAGAGCTTCCACATATTCGCTTGGGTTACTTGTCCATGCTATATAGTTCCCGTTGCTCCATATTATAGTGAAATTGTTTAATGCAATAGTCATTCTCTGCTTTATTAATGGTTTAAAGAGTGGTAGCCATGGTGCCTGCAGGATTCTCGGTAGGCTTGTGAGGCTTTGAGGTATTCCCATGTAGAAATATAGCATCCATCCGTTAAGAGGGTCTGAGTAGGGGTCAGTGTACTGTAGCGGTGGCTCGATATCTGTTTCGGTCGTGTTATCCCAGTCTATTCCAGCTGCTTGAAGGTCTATTACATCGTCTATTACTACTGCCGAGTCATTTACTCCGTCCTGGTCTACGTCAACCTTAGCGTTTACTAGGTTTAGATGGTTGTTTGATTTTATTTTTGAGGATGGGAATATGAGCAGGGATATTGAGTGGTCGAGATCATTTATCACCATGTATGCCGAATATGATGCTAGGGCGTTGGTAGCGAATAGGCTTGATGCTCTTGAGAAGTGGTTGCATACGCCTTCTCCAGCATAGTTTATTGTGAATGGTGTGTATTGGGGGGCGGATGCTGGGCCACCGTATGTGGTGTTTGCTCTCACTATTTCATTTGGGAGGAACTGTGGGTGTACAGTGTTCAGCACCGTGTTGTCTACCCTGTAATTCCTGCTATAGTATTCCTGCGGCGTTATAGTTTCAGGTATAATGAAGTGGTATGCGAGTGCGAATATGGGCTCCATAAGATCCCAGTATACCTCTTCTATATGGTAGAAATAGTTGCTAGTAGTGTAATTAGTGTTCTTGAAATAGGCAGGCATCTCTAGGAACACGTAAATATTGTGTATCTGTAAACGGTCTCCTTTAGTTTCAATGCTAGTATTATAGGAGGTGAAAGCCATTCTCCACATTACCCATTTTGAGGTTGGCCTGTAGTTTAACGCCAAATCCCTTGCTATCTCATTTGCTCCTTCGAGCTGGCTATACCAGTATGTAAGAATCATTGCTATAGTGTTTTCCCAGGCTGTTGAGTTTACTATAGTGCCGTGTAGAACTATGTTGATATGATCTCCATACCGGTATGCAGTTACAATAACTCCGATGCCGTATGGGAGTCTTATCACCCCGAGTCTAACTGTTTGGTTCAGAGTTGGAGGCTCAGGGCTTTTTTTATACGTTGGGTTATGCCAGTACCCTGAGGTATAATAGAGGCATTGTTGTATGTGGTATGGCTTGGTTGCTAGTGCCGTTCCAGGAGTAAGCATCACCCACCTTATCCATTTTATATATGACTTGATTGAAGGGTCGGATGAGTTGAAGTCTTTCATCTTGGCCCATAGATTATTTGTCATCTGGTCTCCATCCAAACTGTTTATCCTACCGTTTAGAGGGGAAAGGATTATTGCTGGGCTTCTAGCGATGGGAGTGGATGTTGGAATGTGGTGATATTCACTGCTGATATTAAGAAATGCCCCTATTATATATAGTGAGCTGATAAGTACTATCCCAATAATAATTAGAGCATATATCGCGGTAAACCTGTTATTCACCTCACCCGCCACCTTGAAGTAGAAAACATTACACTTTGACTGCAGCAGTGAAACCCTCTCCAGTTAGTTCCTCCATGAATGCATTCTCTTAGTTTCTTCTGGCCGAAACCTATTATTTTTTCATAGTCCATGGGTTAGTAAAGCGTTTAGAACTATCTTTGGAAGCAATCCTATAGTGATGATAACTGTTCTAGTTTACTCTGTTGCAGAATGAAACATAGAATCCTGGTAGACGTTTTTACAATATATGTTCTCATTGTTTTATTTCTTTAAAATTATACGCTATATATGTATCGGATTGAAATGGTGTTCGAACTGGATGGGCCTTGTAGGGTTGAGGGATGGATTAAGAATAAAGGGTTAAACTGGAGGCTCCACAAGCTTAATTCTAGGGTTAAAACTGTTGCAGAAGCCGCGTATGCTCTTAGTGTAGATGAGGGAAGTATAGTTAAAACCGTTGTAATAAAATGCGGCGACTTGTTCTATGCATGCATCTTACGAGGAGATACTAGGCTTGATCTTAATAAAATCTCTATTATACTCCATTGCAAGCCTCGACTCGCCAAGCCAAGGGAAGTCGAGGAAGTCACGGGCTATAGTATTGGGGGCGTTCCACCTGCACCTTTGCCATCAAGTGTGGGAATATTAGTTGACATTAGAGCTGCAGAATTAAAGCAGGCTTATGGAGGCGGGGGTGATGATTACACGCTTCTTGAATTTAGGCCGAAAGAACTTCTGGACGAAACTAATGCTGTAATAGTAGATATGGCGGCAAATTATGTTGAATGAATGGTTTTACATGGCTTTTTTCTAAAGTTTTGCCTCCGGATCACTAGGATTGTACTCGCTCTCCCCCGGATAGTCAGGTGTTCTCCATCCTCGCGGGCATCCTTTGCCGTGTCTTATAGGTTTCTCTAGTTTTGATAGTAGGACTACTCTGCTTGGCTTTGATTGACTGCGGATCGGGTATCCCGTTAGCTCTGAGAATTTCCCAGCTATTTCTCTGACTTCCTTGTGACTTAGCATGTTCTCTCTCCCTAGCCTATACCTGCTGGCTCCTACGTACATATATGATTTGAGTTCTACATAAGTCGGTTCCCCGCGATTGACCAGTTTCGCTAGTGCTTGCAGCTGTTTTTCACTAGTATTCCATCCCTTCACTAATGTTATCCTATAGACAATGGGGTTTGTCATCGTCTGGAATAGATCTATAGTCTCTAATGTAAGTTCCCATGCTCGTGGTACCAGGGGCTTGTTGAAATATTGATAGCTATCCTTATCCCATGCTTCTAGGCTCAAATACGTTTGGCTTGGTTCCTCGTCTAGCTTGGATAAAATATCCGGCCTTACGCCTCTAGTGACTAGGAAGCTAGTCATCCCCCGTTTATGTATTTCCTTTAGAAAGTCATTGAAGTACGGGTATAATGTTGGTTCCCCAGTCAAGCTTATTGCCACGTGTTTAGGATTCATCGCTTCATTTACCCTTTCAGGGTCTGCTCTTGGATGACCTTTGTAACCGCTAATTATTCTTTTGTACTCGTGGATCATTCCCTCAACTATCTCCTTCGGCGGGTCCGCATAGGGCATTTTGGTTTCATCCCATTCAAACCCCATGTCTTGTGGTCGGAGCCTCCAGCAGTGTAGGCATGCGTTCCAGCACCAGAATGCTGTTGGACTCATTTGTATGCAACGGTGGCTTTCTATGCCATAGAACTTGCATTTATAACAGAATCTACCCTCTACTAATGCAGCGTGGTTCCAGTAACATTTCTTAACAACACTGTGCCTGCCTACGAAATGGTATTTCTGCTTCTCCATCCTCTGCCTTAACAGTTTGTAGCGCTCCTCGTCGAACACCTTTGTGCACCTGTTATTCACAGTATTAATAATTGGGAGCCTATAAATCAACCTTTAACTAGTAATTTTGTTTGGGGAGTAGCTTTTGTCTTCATCAATGCGAGCCACAGTGAAGTGTAGGAAGGACGCTGTCGGACTGGTGAAGAAACTCTATCGCGCAAGGAAAGCTGTAATTGTGAATGCTAGGCCACCAGGGGGTAATGTTGATTTATCGCCTAGCTGGAGAACTTTAACCATTTATATAAGCCCGGTCTTTGCAGGGGGGGATATTACTGATCAGTTAATCCTAAGCCTAATATTAGCGTATAGGAAGAGGAGGCTTGCTCGGGGTGTTGCAGAGGCTCTTGCGATACTGTCTCTAGCGTTTATAGGTAGCCTATCTAAAACTATTGCAGGCCCATGGTACAGTCTATTATACCTGGTAGCCGTGATAGCGTCTGCATTCGTCGCGGCATATATCATTGCACTCTCCAGGAGAATGACAGGTAAACCTACGCTTCAGCTTTCATTGGCATCTATCTTACTGTCGGATCCACTGTGCAAGGCTACTGTGGAGTCTGTTAAACAGTTGCTTTATTGGGGGATAATTGAGAAGGATAAGGATGTGAAATCAGATCAGGTTGTTGAAGGTAGATTAAGATGGCCTAGGAGAATTGTTTCGTATAATCACTACAGGGATATAGTAAAGAAGTATCCCGCACTAATCTCAATAGTTGGGGTGAGTAGTGAACGGTGCAACTTGTATCCTAGTGGTAATATTGAAAAATAACCGGGTTGCTATATGTAACCATAGTAAAATTTGTTGGATGATGTAGCAATGAATGATAAAGCCATCAGTCGACGTGGACTGACTAGTCTAATTGTACTACTTATAGTATTCGTCTTTTTACTAGGATTAGAGGTTGGAGGGTATTTCAACGAAATAAACCAGGAGGTCAATACTGGCATTCCACATTCGAGTTCTGTTACTGTTCAGTTGCTTACAAACAGTGTGGATATAATTGTCATTCTGTATGTTCTACTGGTTCCCATATACTTTCTCTATAAGACGCGGAGGCTTCCAGCAGATTACGTGTTGGCTATAATTTCCATCATTACGGCGATGATTATTGTTGCCCTCCTAAAGATTCTCGTCGGAGAACCTAGGCCTGGGGCATCAGTTATACATTACTCTATTAGTACGGTTATATGGAATCTTGATTATCTGTCATTCCCATCTGGGCATACTGCAAGGGCAACCGTGATAGCATGGTATTTGGGTAAGAGGAGAAGTCTTGCTCTGAAGGTATTGTTGAGTGTTTGGGTTATAGGGATAGCTGCTAGCAGGCTTGTTGTAAACGCTCACTGGTTCGGTGATGTTATCACATCGCTAGATCTAGGGCTTTTAGTGTGCTTCATTGTTGATAAAACTAGTTGGAAATGGATATATCTCTATAATAAATTAATGAAACCTCTTCCTGTTCTCCGAGTAGACGAACAGGCTTAGCTTTTCGATTCAATCCATATAGCCGTATATTGTCTCGATTTGCGCAAGAACCATTCAGAGATTAATACTATGGTTTTAGCATATGATTAGTGAGCATGGTAATTTATTTTAAAAAGGATCGAAGGCTGACTTAACGAGCTTTTTTAATCATAAAGGAAAAAGATCATGTTTTGAGGAATTTGCTAACGTAGGGGCTTTCTCCCGGTGTTCTCCTCCTGAAGTGTCCTGACGGTTTTCCTGTTAGTAGTTCCTCGAACCATGCTTCATGTTCTATTTCTTCGTGGAGTATTGCTAGTGCTAGATCATATGTTCTCGGGTCTTTTCCATGTGTGTAGCTTGTTATTTCGGTGTATATCTGTACAGCGCATCTCTCTGCGTCTAGGAGCACTTTTAGAATGTTTTCTATTGTAGGGTTCTCAGGTAATTTGGCATCCATGCATCCCGCTATTGACGCGAATTCTTTTATGTCGTTCGGTAGCTGTCCTCCGAGTTCGTATATCCTGGGTACTAGTGCTTCAAAGTGGTTTCTATCTTCGATTCTCGCGTCCTCGACTATTTCTTTGATAGTTTCTCCTTCAAGTCCGGCTGCATGGTTTCTTAGGATTGTGTAATAATAGTATGTTGCGAATTCCGCTGCGGCGGCTCTTACCAGCATGTCTAGGAGTTTATTGATGTCGATCCCCGCTTTCTCTATTAATTCAATGTTTTTTCTAGGCATATATAACACCTTAAAATGATTTCTAATTAGAAATTGTTTCTGGTTATACTATATAAATATATGCCTCCCAATCTAACAGACAGACCAGGATCATTAAAAATGGAAAACCTGGATAAGATAATGAAGGAACTGAAGAAAACCGGCATGAAACAGACACCACAGCGCATAGAAGTAGTTAGGGCTCTTCTAAAGCTGAAAGAAAAGCATCCCACGCTTAATCAAGTATACAATGAGGCAAAAAAGAAAGTTCCCACACTCAGCTTTTCCACGCTATATACGATTGTTAAGAAACTAGAGGAACTAGGCGTCATAAAGCTCTTCGACCTGCTAGGAGAAACAAGAATAGAGGTAAACAATAAACCCCACATTAACATAATAGACCTTAGTAATGGAGAAATAGATGACTATAATGACGATTCTCTGGTGAAGGAAATAGTTGAAGAGACAGGATTAGACCGCAGTGACTTCGTATTAATCAATATTCTCGTCTACAAGGAGAAGACTAGTAAGTAACTATTGTACACTTAGAATATACATTTGTTCCTATGACCGCAGCTAGGATCGTATAACTCGTTTATAACTATCCTGGTTGGCTTGGGGTATTGGTATAATTTCCCAGTACTATATAGCCATGGTATTGGCTTGCCGTGAATAAAGTTGTCAACTAGCATGCTCGCAACTCCGGGAGCTCTCATAATGCCATAGCCATCTAATCCGCCTGCAATAAAAATCCTTCTTTGTCCGATAATTGGTCCTGCGTATGGTATTCCGTCCATAGCTACCTCGCAGGGACTGCTCCATACTGAGGCTAGTTCTCCACGCTCCATGTGTGGAAACCTTATCGTCAACGCTTCTATTACTCCCAGTGTTATATTCTGGTTGGGGTTCAATCCCTCCTCTGGTTGGTTGAGGGGTCTGCATCCGTCACCAGTTATTATACTGTTTTTAGATTCAGGAACGATGTATATTTCATCTGTGTAATCGTAGATAGATGTGTCAGGGTCTGGAGGGGTTGTCTTGACTTTGTGTGCTTGACAACTGTATAGGAAGACTTTGCCTTCGAGCCCGGCGAGCCGAACTCCCCACGGCCCTGAAGCTATAATTGCATAGTCGTATTTTTCTACTCCATTGTTTTCGGATTCTACCTCTACTAGGTGACTGTTTTCCTTAATGCTCAGGACGGGATTATATTCCAGCAGTCTTACTCCTATCTCCTGGTATTCTTCTCTTAGTGCTTGTGTCAAGATGCCAGTGTCAAGTATATAGTCTCTCCATGTTTCAAGACCTATTAATGTCTCAGGATCATGTATTCCAGGTAGTCTTTCTTCTAGATTCCCCCCTTCGTAAAGCTTGTAAGGTATACCCCACTTCTCTAGCTTGCCAGTTATCACTTGTATACATTGTTTACTATCTTTGTCGAATAAGCTTACTCCGTTAACCTTTCTATAGAGTCCGTAGCCTTTTTCTCTGAGTCTTCTATAGTATGATAGGCTTCCGCTTGTGAGTGTGTAGTCGTGATCCAAGTATAGTTGGAATGTAACTATTCCAGCAGCTTTGCTGGAGGCTTCCTGGAATAACTGCCCCCTCTCGTAGAGGGTTACATCTAAATTATTCATTGATAGTTGGTGGGCTAGTGATGATCCTAGAATTCCACCTCCTATGACGGCGATTTTAACCAAGCACTGTACACCTCTGATAGTTGGGTTAGTGAGGTATTGTTAGCAGTGAGAGGAATACTATTAGTGTGCCGAGTTGTATAGTGTGGTTCACTATCTTACCCCACTTGTAGCGTTCTAGGAAGTCGGAAACTAGTCTGCCTCCATCAGTAATGTATAGCGGGGCCATGTTTATGAATGCGAGGCTGAGGTTGATCCATGCCATAGAGTATGCGAGTAGGCTGGCGCTACTGCAAAATACCCCGCTCATGACGCTGATACCTATGAGGGATCTATTCTCCTTGATTTTTTTCCAGACTGTAATATTTAGAGGCTGCCCGCTTCTTTTTATAGTTAACGTGAAGTTAACGTCAGGGGGAATTTTAGGGTAGACATTTGTGAATCCGCCTTTCTCAACGGGAGTGCCGTTGACAGCTACTATCATATCCCCCGGTTTCAACCCCGCCTTTACAGCCGGCATGTTAGGTTCTACTCCCACAATGCATACTCCTGTAGGTGGAGCTGCTATGGTGTAGAGGAATAATAGGGCTACAAGTGCTATTGCGAGATTAGCAGCTGTACCCGCATTATATACGAAGGCTCTTGCTTTTAGGGAGGCTTTACGGAGTTCCTCCTCGTCAGGCTCTACGAATGCTGCTGGTATAAATGTTAGTAGAAGTATTCCGGCGTTCTTCACTTTTATACCGTTTACTCTTGCAGCGAAAGCATGGCTGAGCTCGTGGAATAAGGCGCCTACACCTATAGCTAGTGCTATATAATACAGTAAAGGCCCCTTGATGGTTACTCCTGGTATAACAGGTACGAAGCCTGCTACTGCGCCACCGGCCTCGGATGGGTGAATATACTTGGTGTAGAGTCCCTGTCCGAACAGGAAGTAAATTCCTGCTATGCTGATGGCTGCACTTACATGTGTAAATACCATATAGGCCTTGCTCAGTATGGTTCCACGGTACTTCTCCCAAGACTTGAAGCCGTATGGTATTCTCAGCATAAAGAACAATGGATAAATTATTAGTTTCTTCTCTTCATCAGGCTTGTCTCTAGTGATATACCAGTATATTATTCCTATTGCTGTCCATCCAGCGGTAATCGCTATGAGTGCACCGATGATATTCAATACCGTTGCCCCACTTCATTTAACAAGGGATAGCCTGCATTATAAATTAGGAGCCTTGACTCCACACTACTCGGGGAGAAGGGAATGTTGAGTGATAGTGGTGGCCTTGAAAGGTATAGAGGGGTAAAGGGGTTATATCTTCTTGTCATTGGATTGGAAGAGGGAGATTACCGGGTAGGGAGGCTTTACGAGGGAAAGCTACCTGATGGATTCTATGTTTATATAGGAAGCGCTTGGGGTTCTGGAGGTCTTGGAGCACGTCTATCCCGGCATTTGGTTAGAAGTAAGAAGGTTCACTGGCATATTGACTGGATAACAAGTGATCCGCGAAGCAGGGTATCCAGTGTTTACATTTTACCAGGAGTTAAGGGGGAATCAGATCTGTATAATATTGTCTCAAGCATAGGTGGATGTATTATACCAGGATTTGGTAGCAGTGATGATCCTGGTTCCCGCTGTCATTTGCTTTACTTGAAAACCGACCTCGACGTCTTGGAGGGTATCTTGAGCGAGTTTTACCCGAATTATATTAAAATTCTTCTATAGAAATAAAAGCACCCTAAACCTAAAATGGTACCTGGGTGTAGGATTATTTTGAGCGAGCACAAGAAAGTAACCGCACGTAAAATCAGTAAAATGAAAGGTAAAGATAAAATAGTCATGGTAACCGCTTATGATTATCCTAGTGCCAAGGCTGCTGACGAAGCAGGCGTAGACAGTATCCTCGTAGGTGATAGCCTTGCAATGGTTGTTCACGGTATGAAGAACACTCACAATGTCCCAATAGAACTCATGGAGTATCATGTGAAAGCTGTTGCTCGGGCCGAGCCGTCTGCTCATGTTGTTGGGGATATGCCGTTTATGAGCTATGAAACAGGTACGCGTGATGCGGTTATCAATGCTGGCAGACTAGTAGCTGCAGGTGCTGACAGTGTCAAACTCGAGGGTGGAGGCGAGTATAGTGATGTTGTTAGAGCAATAGTTAGGTCAGGTATACCTGTTATGGGCCATATAGGTCTCACACCGCAGAAATACCTGGCACTAGGTGGGTATAGGAAAATGGGTAGGAAGCCTGGTGAGGCAAACGAGATACTCATGGACGCTAAAGCACTTGTCGATGCAGGTGTTTTCAGTATTGTTATAGAGTATACTAGTGCTGAGGTTGCTAGGAAAGTTACTCAGACTGTTCCTGTACCAACGATATGCATAGGATCGGGGCCCTACTGCGATGGGCAAGTCCTAGTATTCCATGACCTCCTGGGTTTCTCACCCTATGAGCCGCCTCCATTCGCAAAGAATTACGCGAATTTATATGATATTGTGAGAAAAGGTATTATCCAGTATGCAAAGGATGTAAGAGAATTAAAGTTCCCGGGTCCTGAACACTATTTCGACTAGAATTGAGAGTGTATAAATTGGATCCAAGGCTAAGACTACTAGGCCTCTTCATATTTTTCCTATTAATCCCACCTATTGGCTACGGAATCGTGTCCTCCAAGACAGCGGCTTTAGACTCCGTCAGCTTTAGCCAAATTTACTGGAAGAATGGTCATTACTATTTTAATCTTACCTTAAAAATTGACAATCCTTCCCTACTACCATTAGACCTCGGAGTTAATGTTATGCATTTGACTGTCAACAACGTGTCAATAGATATTACTAACCTTACTTTATCAAAGAACGCTATTCCTAGTAGGAATAAGACCCTTGTAACCCTCCTGATAAACGGTGTCCCGATGGGGCAGGCTTCTGAGAATGGTTACACTCCGGTTAAAGTTGGTGCTGATGTTTGCATAGAACTTTCAACGGAACCGAGCTTTCTCGGGTTCCCAAAAGGGATTTACTGCAGTCATGCTGAGAGCAGTAGTGTAATTGAAATAGGGAGTTAGAATTTAAAAGCCCCGTCAACACTCCTACACTAAGGATGAGTGAACAGGTGGACATGTATTGATGAAGAAAGAGGAAAGGATAAGTTATCCGAGAGTAATTGACGAGATAACCATAGGCCCTCCCTATCTAACCAAGTACGAGAAAGCGAGGATTATTGCAGCCAGATTATTCCAGTTATTCCTAAACGCGCCCCCCCTTATTAACCCTGAGAAGATAGGCTCACGTAACATGTATGAAATAGCTAAAGAAGAAGTGGAGAGAGGAATACTACCGGTGGCTATATACAGGAAAGCACCGGAAGAAGCCCAGTCTATATCGTTGAGACTCTTACTGGAGACTGGTGAAAAATTAATTGGAAGAAAAACCATATAACGAAACAATCCTCCTCGAGGAGAGAAAGGAGGATTTTCCCTGTAGGAACATAGTTGAGAGCAAGCTCAGCCGGGACTACCATGTAGAAAGGCAGGGTGCTTTACAGTATACTATTCAGTTCCCTTATACTATTGAACTAGGAGAGCCTGGCTGGAGAGAGTTTTACCAGCAAATGATTAGATCCGGTTGTAAACCACTTGTCAGAAAGTGGAAAGGTTATACGCTTCTTATAATAGTTAGGGAAGAAGAGAAAAAGAAGAGGGTCAATACTCTAGCAGGGCTGATGTTAGCGCTAATTACTCTAGTAACGTTGTACATTAGCGGTGATTATCTAGAACAGAGCATGCTCGCATATGGTTATACTGGAAGTATTTCCGCTTCGTTGATACCGTCACTCTATGTCATAGGGTTACTCGGTCCTCTGTTGATACACGAGACAGGGCACTGGAGCATGATGAGAGTATACAAGACTCCGAGTAGTATGCCTTATCTCCTACCGGCTCCACCACTCCAATGGGGGTTCCTCGGAACATTTGGCGCCGTGATTAATATGAGGTGGCTTCCGCCTACAGTAGACGCTTTAGCTGTAGTTGGTGTTATGGGGCCTCTCGCAGGGTTTATAGCTGCGATACCTGTGACTATTTACGGGTTGAAAATGAGTTTAGTTGTTCCTGCATCAATGGCACCTTCAGGCGGATACTTAATGGCTTACCCGATTATATTCCTACTTCTCAGTGATAAATTCCTACCGACACCGACTGGGAGTGAAGTAGTCTTGCTCCACCCGTTGGCTTTTGCAGGGTACATTGTTTTCCTCGTGACTTTCCTCAATCTTATACCGATAGCCCAGCTCGATGGAGGACATATAGTTAGAGCATCTCTGGGTGATAGAGGACATAGAATAGTTAGTAATGCTTTTCTAGTACTTCTACTAGGCTTTAGCTTAATTGAACCATTTCTATTGTTATTTGCATTGATAGCTTTCACAATACACATGCTATCAAGGGGAAGGCATCCTGGCCCCGCCATGCCTGTTGAGAGGCTCAGCGTAAAGGGGCAGCTGGCTGTTATTACATTCTTTATACTCTTATTCCTCACATTCCCATTACCGACTACATGAATATCTCCTAATAGTTCTGTTTATAAAACTAGTTTGAGAATTTGTTTTTGTTAAAAACTACAAATAGAAAATAGTTAGAGGATTATGGGGATCCTACTTCTCCGCTGTTGGCAGGTGTTCCTGGTAGCCCTCCAGTAGGTAAGGCTGGGAACTGATCCTTCATCTGCTGCTGTGCTACTAGCTGCGCTTCCTCTAGTATCTTCCTCGCTTCCTCGTTTACAGCCTCATCCATAGGCATCTCTATGAATCCAGCGGAACTCATTGCTAGAGCGTTATGTAATTCTTCTACTGTCTGCATTATATCAATATATGCGTCGGGCATTACGTTCGCCATCTGGGAGGCTATCATCTTTATAGCGCCTAGGGCTGGTCCTAGATCTTTGTATGCCTCACCTATAATTAGGACAGTCTCTAGCCTGGTCTTCGCTCTCTCTAGAGCGAATCTTATTGTGAGCACGCCCTTAGCGACTTTCCTTATCTCAGCCACCTCGCTAGCATACATTTTCGCTTTAACCATATCGCCATGTTTATATGAATCCACGACTTTCTCGAATAATTGTTGATCCCTTGCCCTTAGCTTGCTTGTTATATAATCCATCCTGGAGATATGTGTCCCTAGCTTATAGATAGCGTTGCTTATTTGATATCTGAGGCCGGGGCTAGGATTAACTATTTCCTTGAAAGTGTCCTTAATAGCGTTCCTGACAGTCTTCTTCGGCCCTGTCCAGTTTTTACCGAAGTCACCTAGGCTGGACATTTGATTTTTCACCGTTGGACTATTGAATCAGTAATTTATTTAAAGGGACTCCCGGTCTTACCATCTGACCCCTTTTATACACTGGTAATACTAAGGATAACACCGAGACGATGCCTCGTAGATTAAGGGGTGTATTATATATGGGTATAAAGGTAGAAGAAATCTCCGGCTACCTGGGACTTGAAATACATGATCCTTATGGGAGGATTTTTGGGGCACTTGTGACATTCTACAGTAATGTTCACGGAGAAGTCGAGGGGTTCGAGGTCAAGGTTTCCGATGATAAAATAGTCCATATAGAGCCGGAGAAGATACGTGTTGAGGATGGTAAACTTGTTGTTCTCCCTGAATGGAAGTTCCGCGCCGTCACAGTGTTAGATGCTCTTGATAGAGCTCTAAAGAGGAAGAAGGCTATAGAGAAAACCCTCAGCCAAACAGACCTTCCTGGAAGCGTTATAGAGACTTACCTAAAGAAGCTGAATGAGGATATTAAGAATTTAAAGAGTGAGGCTGTCAAAGCCAAGACTGAGATAAAGGTAAGAATGAACAGGATAGAAGACGAAGTCTTACATGTGGATAAAGCCCTCGTTAACCTTCAGATAACTTATCTAAGCGGTGAAGTCAGTGACACTGCCTTCAGGAAGAGCAGTGAACAGTTGAAGAGGATAAAGGGTTGGCTTCTAGAGGAGATGAGTGATGCCAGATCTACTATAGAGAAAATAGAGAAGATAGAATCTAGTCCGGTTCTCCTGGCTGAAATCCCTAAACCTAAAGAGAAACAAGGTTCTACAAATGTTCCTGTGAAGGCTCCGAATGAAGATGTTGTCGTAATGCTTAGCGGTGAGTAAACGAACCGAACCTCCCTTCTATTAGTTTTTGATATATTAAATAATTTGTCATGCTTTAGTTTTTGAGTGTATTAATTGCAATGAAAAACAGTAATCCGTGTATAGTTTATTTGTTTATAGGAGGTTATTTCTCGGGTACGTACACAGGGCTCCTTTTATTTGGTGTATATAGTGCCACTACACCCTTTTCCTCCATGATTCTCAGCAGTTTCTTTGCACTTGAGAGCGTTAAATTGTATTTCTGTGCTACCTTGAATGGAGTCCAATAACTTTCTTTGGGGAATTCTTTTTCAGCCCTTTTTATTAGCTCCTCAGGGACTGCTACATTATACATTGCTTGTTCCGTCATACTCCTAGCTTTCTGCGGTTGACTTGACTGTTTCTTTTTCTTTGCCATGAACTACACCTCTAACTATATTGAAACCAATATTGCACGGACAATATAAATTATTGTTAATGAACTACTGTCATTATATGTATGTAGCGTATATAATATAATGCGTTAATAAACAACAACTAGCTATAGAAGGTGAGCCAGGGAATTGCCGGATAATTGTGCAGTAGAGGTAATGGGGTTAACCAAGGAATACGGTGATTTAGTTGCCGTAGACAAGGTGAGCTTTTGCATACCTGAAGGTATAGTATTTAGCCTCCTAGGCCCCAACGGTGCAGGCAAAACAACCACAATCCATATGCTATCAACACTTCTACAGCCGACAGGCGGGGATGCATATATTCACGGTTTCAGTATAATACGAGATAAAGGGGAAGTCCGGAAGATAATTGGGCTTGTACCTCAGGACCTCACAGCCGACGATGAGTTAACTGGATGGGAGAATGTTTACATACAAGCCAAACTTTATGGCCTTCAGAGCGGTAAAGCAGAGGAGAAAACCGAAGAAGCCCTCAGGTTCATGGAGCTATGGGATCATAGGAAAAGGAGAGTCTCGACTTATAGTGGAGGTATGAGGAGGAGAATAGAGATAGCTATGAGCCTTGTAAACGAGCCTAAGGTAATGTTCCTAGATGAGCCGACGTTAGGCTTGGACGTTCATTCGAGGAGGCATCTCTGGGGTCTAATTGAAAGGTTGAAGGAGCAGGGTACTACTATCCTATTAACAACCCACTACATGGATGAAGCAGAACATCTAGCAGATCGAGTCGCAATTATAGATCATGGTAAGATAATTGCTGAGGATACGCCAGATGGACTTAAGGCCAGGATAAAAGGTGACAGGATATATCTAAGGTTCAAAGGTGAAGAAGAGACGCAGGCCTTGTTAAAGGAGTTAGCTGTAAAAGGATTCGATTCGTCACTACATAATGGATCAATAATAGTTAAAGTAGAGAAGAGCGAGGCAGTTCTGCCTAAGCTTATCACACTCCTCCAAGGAAAAGAGCTTCTTGAAATCCGTGTAGTAAAACCTAACCTCGAGGAGGTTTTCATAGAGTTAACTGGACGAGGGTTAAGGGGAGAGGAAGAAGCGTTTGATTCCTTCAAGTATAGAGTTATGAGGAGGAGGATGAAGAAATGAGCGGTTTAATTGTACTCTTCAAACGAGAGCTCAAGAAGTGGTTTGGCAGGCGTGCAGTCCTGTTCATGAGTCTTGTGACACCATTAATATGGATTGCACTATTCGGTAAAAGCTTCAACTTGAACGCGCTAGTTAGTGTCAGTGCACAGGCACTCATTCCACCGCAGCTACAAGGGTTCATCGATCCAAAGACCATTGAAGGAATAGTTAAGAAGGCCATGGAGAACCAGTTGAAAAGCATATTTGGTACAACAGACTACTTCACATTCTTCGCTAGCGGAATGCTAGTAGCCTTCTCAATATTCCAAGGAGCGTTCGGTGGTGTAGGAGTTGTATTCGATAAGAGACTAGGGTATATGAGGAGAATACTGGTCACTCCGGTGAGGAGGTCATATATCTACCTCGCTAAACTCTTCGGGACACTAACTAGGATAAGCATTCTGAGCCTCATACTGCTGGCTGCAAGCATTCCACTGGGATTCAAGTTCAAGCCCAATCTCACTGTAGTGGATGTAATTGTACCTTGGATAGCGATAATGCTCCTGTCAATATCCATACTCTCAATATATATGGTGATAGCATTCTACACAGATAACCAGGAAGTAATCTTCGCTGCTTCAAATCTCATCAATCTCCCATTAATGTTCGCTTCGAACGCTATATTCCCATTAAAACAGATGCCTGAGTGGCTCCAGGTAATAGCTAAATACAATCCTGTTACGCATGCAGCATACATCGTGAGATACCACCTTATAGGAAGTAGCATACCGAACTACTGGGAAAGCATGATTTATCTAGTGATCAGTGCAGTGGTGCTTTTAGCTGTTAGCATGTATTATAGCACGCGGAAGATGGAGAAGGGTATATAATAACCTATAGATTTATAGCTAAGTCTATAATTTTCTGATCCAGGCTTCTAGTTAACTTACGGTGAGATAGCTATGAGTATACTTACCGAACAAACAAAAATTAAGGTAAGAGAATTCTGTATAGATGAATACAGGGATCACATAGTCTATAAAACACTAGCCAGACGGGAGAAGGACATCGATAGGCGGAAAATTCTGGAGAAACTTTCCGAGGAAGAATACAAGCACTATCTGTTCTGGAAAAAAGTGATAGGAGGAGAATGCAGGGCAAGAATCGGTACCTCCTATCTATGGATAGTCACACTGAGTAGAATCATCCTAGGACTAACGTTCACCCTCAAAATGCTCGAGAGAGGTGAAGAGAAAACTATAGCAGAATATAGGGGGTATCTCAGCAACCTAGGAGGTGAGGAGAGGCAGAAGCTCGAGGAGATAATTAAAGATGAGGAAACACATGAGTCAAGCCTGATGAGCCAGATTAACGAAGCGGTCGTAAGATATATGAGTTTCATAGTGCTAGGTCTGGCTGACGCTATTGTTGAAATAACAGGTGTACACGCAGGGTTCCTGGGAGTCACCAGTAGCACTACTGTAGCAGGTATAGCTGGTTTAGTAGTAGGGTTCTCCGCTGCAATAAGTATGGCTAGTGCTGCTTACCTACAGGCTAAACATGACTTCGAAAAGAACCCTATATCATCGGCCTTAGTAACTGGATTCTCTTATATAAGTGCAGTTGTGGTTCTAGCGTCACCATACTTCACCACACACAATATGCTTATAGCCTTCCTAGTAAGCGTATCATTCGCTATAACGCTGATAGCCACATTTACATTTTATGGAAGTGTAGTGTTTGACAAAAAGTTCTTAAGAGAATTCATAGAGTCAACAGGGCTTATGTTAGGTACGGCTTTCTCAGCATACTTCTTCGGAGAGATACTCGGTGTATACTTCGGTGTGAGAGGAGTATTCGGATAAGGATAAGAAATTAGGGGGAGTGACTCTCTTACCTATAGAGTTTAGCCATAAGGTAAATGGCAATTACCAGTAGAATAGCCACTGCGACACTGCCTATTATCATTCCATCTTTATCCTTGTAAGCTGCTGGATTTGGTGCGCTGGATGTACTTGACAAACTGGTATTACCTGTTGTTCGAGCGTTTGTAACGGTCTCTTCCGTTACTACTAGAGTAGAGCTTGTCGACTTCTCGCTTTCAATCACGTAGCTAGGATTGTTTTGATCGAGTAGTACTGCCTTATTTCCGGGTAAGGTAATATAGGCATACCAGCTTGTTGATGCTGTTTTCACGCTAACAGACGTCAAACTTTGCTCATATGTGAAGGATGTCGTCGAATTAGGGTTGGCCATCAGGACTATGTAACTGTTCTCGTTATTGATGAGGTTAAACCTAACTGGAACACTAATCGGTTTTCCTTCAATATTCACTAACGTATTACTGACAGTCCCAGTGATTACAGTCTTCCCGTTCTCTAATGTTACTTTGGTATGCTTCTCTATCCCAATATTGCTCTCATTGTTTACCAGTACTGTAGTGTATTTGAACGTTCCATTGGGGTATAATATTAGCAGGAGATAATGATTCTTCCCTGTAATGATCAAAGTGTTGTTTCCAGGTGGTGGCCCCCTATTCTCATAAAGAGGTGCACCGGCACCCCCAGTTATTATCCATGTAACATTATAACTACGTGTCACAGCGTATCCATGCCAGTGTCCTTGTAATACTAGTTTGACTAAACCTGGATGCTGTTGCAGAAAGCTTAGGAGGATGCTTGCTCTTGTAGCATCCATATTGTGTCCAACATTTGGTATAACAGGCCTGTGATAAACGAGTATTAGGCTCCTATCATCCAGGTTTTTAGTAGTATTATCTAGCTGGCTCTTCCAGTACGTTGCATCACCAGTTTCACCGTCTAGAACTGCAATTCTCCATCCTGGGAAAGTATCCATATTGTAGTGCTTCGGTGCTATAAGGGATGTCCAATATCCTATTGCCCCACCGTATTGAATATCATGGTTGCCGATACAAAGCCATATATTCCAGATGCTAGTGTTCGAGAGTAGGCTATATAATGCCTTGAACTGCCACGGTGTCCCTCTACCTATCTGGTCTCCAGTTCCTATCATTGCGAAGGGATCCATGACTTCTGTTTGATTGAGTATTTTTAGGAATACAGGTGTGAAGCCGTTTGATACCTCTACTTCAGGCCTGTTGTCTCCAAATATTACAATCGGGTACCAAGGTAAGTCTCCTGGAACATTACGGCTTGTCTCGTTTAACACAGTTTCTGTAGTTGCCGGGGTGTTTGATGATGTTATTGTATAGAACTGTATGCCCAGTAGTAGCAGTATCGCCAGCACTAATGCCGTCTTACCTTCCATTTAAACAGCACCTAACCAGATCCAATCATGGCTAGTTTATTAAAACTCTATCGAACCTAATAACTGGGCAATAATCTTTAAACCCGTAACTGTTTAGTGACACTAATGTTTTTATCATTCCATTACGTATTAAATCCTAACAAGTGGAGGACCCGCATAAACCATCCTAGACTACTAGTCAGAATAAGGGTCCTCCATAAAGGTCTAAGAGGTGTACGCAGGTTTGACGACTAGACCTAGAGTGGCGATAATAGGGATGGGCTACTCTGGCTTCCAGCCGGTAACTCCTCATGCGAGTTTTAGGGAGATGATGTTTGAAGCAGCTCTCAAAGCGTACAGCATGGCAGGTCTTGAGGATCCTCGAAGCCAGGTAGACGCATTCATATCATGCCAAGAAGACTATTGGGAGGGGATCTCCATAGCAGACGAGTTCTCTCCAGAGCCTATTGGCGGTGTTTTGAGACCCATTTTCACAGTATCTGGAGATGGTTTACAAGGTATAGCTCAGGCTGTCATGTTGTTGAAGACGGGATACTTTGATGTTATAACAGTCGAGTCTCACGCTAAGCCTAGTGACATAGTGGATCTGGGTAAGATCTACGAAATAACGCTGGATCCCGTGTATGTCCGGCCTACAGCGCCGAAAAAAGCTATCCCCCACTACATTGCAGCTCTAGACGCTGTAGCATACATGGAATCGAGGGAGGCAGGGGAGGAGGATTTTGCTGAGGTTGCCGCTAAGAATAGGAACAACGGTCTGTCAAACCCACTTGCTTCATACGCGTCTAACGTTACTGTGGAAGAGATACTAGAATCAGAGCATGTTGCTTACCCGCTTACAATGTACGATATCTCACAACCGGTAGACGCTGCACTAGTAACAGTATTGGCAACAGATATGGCAGTAGATCGTTTGGGGGCATGGGACAGAGCTGTCTGGATCGATGGGGTAGGATATAATACTGAAACCTATATCCCAGAAAGACATGTATACGGCACGATGCCTAGTATCAGGCGGTCAGCTTTAATAGCTTATAGTGAGGCTGGGATAACGAACCCCTTGTCACAACTTAACTTCGCAGAAGTCGATGACCGGTATAGTTTCATGGAGCTTCTCTCGTTAGAAGAAGCCTTACTAGGAGAGGATTCGTTGAAGCTGTTGAGAAGAGGTGATACCTATCCAGATGGGAAATTCCCGGTTAACGCTAGCGGTGGAAGCCTTGCCACTGGCGCACCATTCGAGGCTACAGGTCTAATGAGACTGTACTTCACCTACATGAGACTGCTCTCGATGCAGGAGGGTAAAAGCCTCGTCGTCTCCTGGAGAGGGCCTCCAACATATACAGCTGCAACAGCTGTATTATCATATTATGGGGGTGGTGAAGGGTGAAAACGAATATACATATAAAGGATAGAGTAGCTGTAGTTGGCGCTGGATTAACATTATTCCGGAGGAGAATGCTGGAGACGCCCCAGGAACTATCTGCAGCAGCAGCGAAAATGGCTCTAGACGAGGCTGGGCTTACACTCGATGATATCGACTGTATTGTGACTGGTACGGCTCCAGATGCCTTCGACGGTGTCCACTTCAATGGGGAATACATGGGGGATGGCAGTGGAGCTGTGAATAAGCCTATGGTAAGAGTCTATGTTGGTGGAGGAACCGGAGTAATGATACCTATAGCTGCATGGTGGCACATAGCAAGCGGGAAATGCAAGACTGTATTGGCTGTAGGAGAGGAGAAAATGAGTCCTGCACTACCACATCCTCAGTATGTATTCGCATATATATGGGATCCTATACTGGAGAGACCCTTGGAGCCTAATCTAATCTGGATATTCGCGATGGAGATGAGGAGGTATATGAGTAAATGCGGAGCTAAGAAAGAAGACATTGCACTCGTATCGGTGAAGAATAAACGAAACGCACTCGATCATCCGGCAGCACAGGTAGCTGAAAACATAACTGTTGAAGACGTTTTGAACAGTGAGACTCTCGTCTGGCCAGTCAATAGACTAGATATCAGCCCTGTTAGTGATGGAGCAGCTGCGATGGTATTAGCTTCAGAGCGTGAAGCAAGGAGAATAACTGATAATCCTGTATATGTCGAGGGCGTAGGGTGGACTCTGGATAATACACACTGGTATAATAGAGACTTATACTACCCGCGGTATGTTGAGTACGCCGCGAGAATGGCTTACAAGATGGCCGGCGTAGATAAACCTATAAAGGAAATAGACGTTGCTGAGCCTTATGATCCATTTGACTATAAAGAACTGCACCACCTGGAAGGTCTCCAGTTAGCACCTAGATGTGGTGCATGGAAGCTGGTGAAGGAGGGCTTCTATGATAGAGATGGTGATCTACCGTCTAGCCCCAGCGGTGGATTACTAGGTGTAGGTAACCCAATAGCCGCAGCTGGTGTTATGAAGACCATAGAGATCTACTGGCAGCTAGCAGGTAAGGCAGGTGGAAGACGAGTTAAGAAAGACGTCTACCGTGGAGTAGCTCAAGCTTGGGGTGATTTAATGCAGGTTGGAACTGTAATCGTTCTTGGGAGGTGACTCGTATTGGTTAAATTGGAAGGTACAAAATTATCGGAAAAGGACTTTAAGGCTCTCCCCGGCGTAATATACTATAAGCCGTTCACTAGGTACAAGTTTACTGCAGGGTACGCTGTTTCAGTATTCCTAGATGGACTGAAGCAAGGGAAGATTATTGGAAGCATATGCCGGAGATGTGGAAGAGTATACGTTCCACCGAGGAGTTATTGTGAGTATTGTCTAAAGCCAACTGACGAGTTTATCGAGCTCCCCGATAGGGGTGAGATATCTACCGCAGTAATCAGCTATATATCTGCTAAGAGAGGAAGATTAGAGAAGCCGGAATTCGTAGGTGTTATAAGGCTGGAGACTCCTGGTTATCGTGAGGGTAGCTACGAGTTCGCAGGACTATTCCATAAGATATGCGGTGTAACAGAGGAGGATGTCAAGTCCGGCAGAGCTATCGGTATGAAAGTTAAGGCAAGATGGAAGCCTCCGGAGAAGAGAACAGGGAGCATTCTAGATATAGAGTGCTTTGAGCCTATAGGAGGTGGAGAAGAGTGATCTGGAGAAGGGAGGCTAGACTAGACGTATATAAACATATCCCCGGGTCAATGGAAGTAGACACATTCAGATACACCCCTGGCAAAGGAGGGTTGAAGCTAGCGGAAGCATTGAAAAAAGGCTGTTTAGTCGGAGAGGACTGTGGGGGATACATACAAATACCTCCGAGAGGATTCTGCCGCGATCTAAGTAAACCAAGGGAATATGTTGAGTTACCTGAGGATACATTATGGTATGTCGACTCATTCACAATAGTCTACGAAGACGGTGAACCTAAAGTAATTATATTCGCCAGACCAGAAGGTGAAAGACTAACAGGCGGACTCATTCACAGGCTCAAACCAGGACTTCCAGTATACATAGGAATGCCAGTAAAACCGGTATTCAAACCAGAAGAAGAGAGGAAGGGAACAGTCGAGGACATAGTATATTTCGACGAATACGCATAACAACTTCCTTTTTCATAGTAAACCCTTTTCCTATAGAAAACTCGCTCTTTGCATTCAAGTATAAAAAGCCTCAATGACTCCTAGGCTACCTTAGGGTAGTAGTAGGGGTGTATTATGATTGTCCAGCGATCCTATAGGTGAGGTCTTCCAGAAGCTTATTGAGGAGATTTACTGGGTTGAGACTTTAGAGGAGGCTGAGCATATTCTAGCTGAGAAGTTGAGGTTGCTTGATGAGGACCTTAGGGAGGTTTTACTAGAGAAGCGCCGTGTATATTGTAGTGATATCCAGAGCATTAGCGAGCCTATTCAATTGCAGTTTGTGGCGGAGCAGGAGAACGATGATCAAATGAAGGTTTTACTTAATATTAGGAGCCTCATTAGCACTGGATATCTTTTACAGTGTACTCCTTCTTGGCAGTCAATGGATCCTGAGACCAAAGCTAGATTCTTAGCCCCGCTTTACAGAGCTAGTTATGCTTTCGAGTTATTCGTCAAGACAGGCGATAAGAAGTATTTGTCTGATGCTGAGAAGATGTTGAACGTATTGTTTGATAGGTGCAAAGAGTACGGATTATTAAAAGAGTTGAATTCACATATAGAAGGCGTGTTGAACGACTACTACGAAGAAATGGAGGAATAACCATTGGATAATCCGAGAATCCTCCTCCTGGGCTTCGGAAATGTGGGTAGAACATTTGCAAGAATACTTATAGAAAACCCGTTGGCACAGAACTATGTTTTCCTAGGTGCATGCGATTCCAAAGGGTGCTCGTACAATCCGAGAGGGTTCAAAAGGGAAGAGATACAGGAACTCCTGGGGGTTCCTCGTGGAAGGATAGGTGAGACTGTTTACGGTACAAGAGAAAGCCCTCTATCGTTGATAGAAGAGTCTCCACCTGATATCGTGGTAGATGCAAGACCCAGTAATTATGATAAGCCGCACATAGATATCTACAGGCTTTTGGAAAGCGTTAGATACCACATAGCCACGGCAAATAAGGCTCCACTAGCACGAAACCCTAGTCTAATAGTAGATAATCCCCTCCGTAGCCTTATCCACTATAGAGCTACTTTTATGGCTGGAACGCCATTATTTGATCTAATCACTTATGGGTTAAAGGGAAGAAATATAACACTTATCCGCGGAGTGTTCAATACCACCACAACATATATGCTCACACTTGCATCGCAAGGATACGGTTTTGATGAAGCACTCCAGGAGGCTATTAGTGAGGGTATAGCTGAGTCTGATCCTAGTCTGGATGTAGATTGCATAGACCCTGCTGCTAAGGCCTCCATAATAGCGGCAACCTTAGGATACAAAGTCTCTCTCGGCTTTGTTGAAAGGAAGAGCCTAAGGGATTCATGGGGAGAGGATGGATTCCTAAGGTGTGTTTCAATTGTTGAAGTAAATAAAGGGGTTAAAGCTATTCCAATGAATATTAATCTTGATGACCCTTTAAGGCTTGCTGTAGGTAAGAGGAATGTGGCAGTTATTGAGGTTAAAGATGGTAACTCGGTTATACTTTCTGGGAGTGGCGGTGGCCCCTATCAGACAGCTATGACATTATTCTCAGACTTGGAGAAGGCGAGAAATAAGCTATGGTAGTTGGAGAAGATAGTTTGCCAGCGGTTTATGGTACTGTTGTAATCTTAGACTTGGATAGGTTCAAAGAGTATACTATTCAACAAGGATTCAACGCGTATAAACCTAATATTGTCACTGGTACATTATCGCATCTAGTTTTAGATGTTGCCTCTAAGCGTACTGGAAGTATACTATATGGGTTAGATTGGGATCGTGGCACTGAAGAAGCAATAATTGTTTTCCCAGGAATGGAATCCTTACAGGTTAAAGAAGACTTATTGAGCATAGCTAAAGAGATATGCGAACTAGGAGCATCAATTACAATTGTAGCCTTGCATGAAGCTATAATCACCCCAGGTAGGGTTAGCCAAAGGAAGCTTAGGAGAATTTTCAAAAGAGAATTTAGTATTCTAGAGAGGCTAAAGCATAGAGGTGGAGGGCTCGTTTATATTGACGGGGAAATATTCCATATTTGCAAACGGCCTTGCTTAGGTATTGAGTAAATAAAAAACAAATGTAAACATGATTTTCCTACTGCTCTATGATTTATCTAGCCAGGTTCTTTCTTACTGGAAGCTCCATGCCATTTATAGTGCTACTTATCATCTGAGGGCTCACTAGCAGTAGTAGGGAAAGCGTCCAGCTAGCTATTTTCCTTGTCACCAGTTATTTTCGCCGCGATAGCCGGCTTTTACTCGTAGAGTTTAAAAATTTTTCTATTCAATGAAATTGTTATACAATGCGGATCCTGTGGAGGGCATATTATTATGGCTGATCTAGGTCGTTTCTCCAATAATGAGCATTGCTTTACTGTTAGGTAATACCTCCACGCCAGCTGCAGCTAACCCTCTAGGTTTAATGTTTTTATCCCCAGCCTTGCTTAGTAATGTATTCTTTATAATCCTGTTAGATGTAAAAACTGTATCTTAGGTGTATATTTCTTGCCTGAAACACCTCCTATTCGCAAAGAAAAAGTAATCGACTCTCTAAAGGTAATGCTCTCAAAGGATATCGATCCGCATAGCGGTAGATTATGGTCATATGTCTACGAGACAGGAGTAAGTGAATTGAGAGAATTGGCTGAAGAAGCGTACATTCTTAGTCTCTGGAGGAATATGCTTGACCCTACTGTTTTCCCCAGCGTCCTCGAGTTAGAGAAAAGTGTTACCAGCTTCGTAGCCCGCATCTTCGAAGCGCCAGATACTACGACAGGCAACTTCACTAGTGGTGGAACTGAAAGTAACTTTATGGCAGTTCTAGCCGCAAGGGAATGGTACTACAAGAAAACTGGTAAATCAAGTACTCCGAAGTTAGTTGCCCCTGCAACTGTTCATCCGAGTGTCATCAAAGCTGCATGGCTCCTTGGTGTGAAGCCTGTTCTAATACCAGTTGACGAGGCTTATAGAGTTAAGGTTGATGAGCTTATAAGTAAAGTAGACGATGATACCGCTCTAGTTGTAGCGTCTGCCCCCAATTATCCGTTCGGTACATTTGATCCTGTTAGAGAAATCGCGGAATCTCTTGATAAGAAGGATGTATGGTTTCACGTAGACAGTTGCCTAGGCTTCTCTATACCGTTTGCTAGAATGGAGGGACACGATATACCTCTTTTAGGCTTGAATATTGACCGGGTTGACTCTATGAGCGTGGATCTACACAAGATGGGTTACGCCCCCAGAGGATCATCAACCATCCTCTACAGGGACAAGGAGAGGAGGAAGAACGCCTTCTTTGTCTACAGTAGATGGCCTGGTTACCCTATGGTAAACCAGATATTCCTATCGTCAAGAACATCGGGTCCATTAGCAGCATCATGGAGTTTGATAAACACATTAGGAGTAGATGGCTACAGGATGCTAGCTAGGAACGCTTTCGCTGCCCGTGAGAAACTAATAAGTACCATGGCTAAACAAGGGTTCCAGGTAGAAGGCAATCCTCCTTACCTCGTTCTAGCTTTCAGTCATCCGGAGCTAGATCTAGTTGACTTCTCGAGGAAAGCTGGGGAAAAGCATTGGCACATACAAGTCCAGCCGGGAAGTAAGAAGCTAGGGTATCCTATGACGGTGCACTTCACAGTTACACCTATACACTTCCACGTAGTTAACAAATTCGCCAGCGATCTAGAAGGGATCGTTAGTAATACAAGGAAACTCTCAGAGTTAGGTCAGGATTCCATGTTAGAGGCATTGAAGACTGTGTCACCAAGCGATGTAAGTAGTGCTGCACCACTCATTATGGAGTTACTTGGAGGTAGCGGAGGCGGTTTAGAAGGCGCAGACTTGAGCTTCATTGGCAGGTATATCTATGAGCTAGATCCGGACGTTGTGGAGGCATTGTTCAGGGAAGTATCAAACGCATTGCTGTAAACCAGGAAAGGTGCAAATATTTTGACGGGGAAAATAGGCCGTGCAATCGCATTAGCAGGGTTCCCCATCCTAGTTTTTGCCTCCCAGGTAGTATGGGTGTCTTACTCTCCCGTCACCACGAAGGTAGCCGCTGACCTCGGTGTGAGTAAAGACGCAGTTGGCTTATTAGTAATGCTATTCCCTATCTTATACATATTAATGGCTTATCCGGCCGGGAGATTACTCGATACATGGTTCCGGGGTGCATTAATCACCGCATCAATTCTATTTATTGGCACAGGTATAGCTAGAATCGTAGCTCCAGAGAATTACCTTTCTATTCTCATAGGTCAAATACTAGCAGCAATAGCCCAGCCCTTCGTTGTAAACGGGATAACCCCATATGCTTCAGCCTATTTCGAGGAGAAAAGGCGTCCACTAGCCGTCTCAATGGGAAGTGCTGCAATGTATGCAGGAATGATTGTAGCCATGGCTATAGGGGCATTCGTCTACAGCGAATGGGGTGTCTGGGGATTATCAATATACTCTGCAATTACTGTACTAGTCAGTGGATTATGGACTCTTTGGATGGTTTTAAAGGCAAACATCATAGGCAATGTTGAAGTTGAGCATTTACCGACACTAGAGAGTATTAGGACCATTGTGAAGAGAAGAGAGGTGTGGATGTTCGCTGGAATCATAGGTATAGGACTTGCTATACTCGACATATTGATGACTTGGATTGAGCCTGTTTTATCACCGGTTGGCCTGGAGAAAATAGCTGGAACGGCAACAGCCTTAATGCTTGTCTCAGGCGTTATAGGTGCTTCAACCCTCCCATCTATAGCAGCTAAGTACAATATCAGGAAGACGCTCATAATAATAGCAGCATTCACAGGAGTATTTGCATACGGCGTGTTGACAGCCTACATATCTGGTATCCTTGTATATGCCATGTTAGCGTTAAACGGTTTCATGCTAATGGCCGGTCTACCAGTGATATTTGAGTGGGTTGAGAAGACAACGCCATTTACCCAACAAGGTGAGACTATTGGTGTCATAATGATTACAGGCCATATTATCGCTGTTATAGCCCTTGCAGCATCAACACCTCTCACAGGGTTTTACAGGGAATTCTTCGGCCTACTAGCCTCACTGGGTGTTATCGCAACACTATTAGCAATCGTTCTACCAAGTGACAAAGGGTTGAAAAGGATAAACGCTAATGAAAAAGAAAGTTTAATGTAAATCTAATCATATTCTAGCTTTTTTCTCCCAATCTACTTCGTCGAGGCTACCCCTCAGGCTTACTATTTCACTCAACAACCTCTTTTCCGGGACGTTGAGCTTGCCATTAACCACCCAGGAATAGTATAAATCAGCTACATCCTCAAATACTGTATCGCCTGTTTGTCTAGCCGCGTCTAGCAGCAACAATGTGGCTACGGACTCAGCCATCTTTGTTAAAGTCTCCTTGGATAACCATTCTGCCTGGGTTGGATCACCACTAAGCCTACCTACCAGATTCGCAAGCCTAGTATATGCCTCTTCAGCTAACTTCTGGTTCTGCTGGTTCCTTGTTAACTCCTCCATATCATCTAGGAGAGGCTGGTGAGCTTTCTTCTTCCACATGGCTTCCAGCATATCTAATGCTTGTATATTGCTTGTTCCTTCCCATATCGGTGTTATGAGTGCCTCTCTGTGCCATCTTTCCACCGGGAACTCGTGGAGGAAGCCTATTCCACCAAATATCTCCATAGCTCTCCTTGAGACGAATGCTGCTACATCTGCTGTATAATTCTTTGCTATGTGGGTCATAAGCCGCGCGTAGTGATACTTCTCTGAGTATGGAGGCTCGTTATGCCAGGCTTCATCGAATAGAGATATAGCTTTCATCGATACTGCCAATCCCGCCTCAATTAGTAACTCCATTTCCAGGAGATCTCTAGCTAGGAGGGGGTGGTCTTTAATTAGTTTCCCAAATGCAGATCTCGTTGATGCGAAACCATAGGCTTCCAAGTAAGCCTTCCTAGCTATACCATTAGCAGCATGCGAGTTTGCTAGACGGCTGACCATCAGGTCTTCCATAGTATAGTATATTCCCTTCTGAACATCCCCTACGATGTATGCCTCAGTGTCGATAAACTCTACTTCTCCTGTTGGTACGGCTACCGTACCACTCTTCCACTTCAGCCTTCTAATCCTATAGTTTAGTCTTCCGTCGCTACTCAACCTTGGAACTAAGTATAATCCCAGCCCTTTGGCGCCAATCCTACCTCCTTCAGGTCTTCCTGTAGTTAATGCCATGCTTGCTACTCCAGCCCCGCTTGAGAAGTACTTGTATCCATTAAGCTTCCATACACCATTATCTTTCTTGGCTATAGTTGTATTTGCACCTAAATCGCTTCCCCCCTGAACTTCTGTGAACCATGTAGCTCCCCACATGGGGGGTTCCTGTATTCCCGAGAGCGGCTTATAGTATTCCCGTATCTTCTCGTCACCGTATTTGTAGAGGGCATATGCCGTTTGAATTGTTATTGTTAGTATACATGAGATTCCAGGATCACCTATTAGGTATAGGCCTGTGTAATGATGGTGCCATGACCTTCCTTCGAATGGATGTGTATTCACCTTGTACTTCAGGACTAGATCTAAGAGAACTCTCTTCTCCATTGGGTCAAGCAGTGCTACATCAGGGTTACCGCCTAGTGTGTCCCAATTGATTAGCAGTGGAGGGCTTAGTAGATCTACACGATAGGCTGTTTCATATACCTCTCTACCTGTATACTTCCCTAGTCCGCTGTAGTTCGGGTCTTCTTTGATGTTATACTTTAATAGGTTTCTGTAAGGCTTATCCAAGGTATAATGATCTAAACCATAGGCAGGACTGACTGGTTCTAATCCGGCTAGTGGCATAATTTAGACACCGTATTACTGATTAATATTATCTATGGCATTATAAAGTCAATAGACTCGAATTCTGAGTGAATGATGTAAATCACAAATTATACTCCACGTATAGTTGAATGATGACCTGCAATTCTCATCATCCATTATTGCATTACAGTATGCCATGACTAAAATTTGAATCACAAGCCATTACACGTAATCTAGGATTCATAATTTAATAGTTCTTTTAAGCTTTTTACCAGAAAATCGTTTTCTTCCGGAAGACCTATTGAAACCCTATAGTAACCTGGTATCCACTCACTCGATAAATCCTTTATCGCTATTCCCTTTATCCTCAGCTTCTCCGAAAGCCCAAGTATATCACTTCTTATTAATATGAAATTTGTTGCTGACGGGTAAGCTTCCACTCCAAGTTCCTTCAATTCACTAATCAGCCTTTCTCTTTCACTAATTATTCTTTCAACGTTTTCTCTTACATATTCCCTGTTCTTTAAAGCTGCTATTGCTGCATAGACTGAGGGTCTTGGAAGAATTGTTGCAAAGTCTGAGAGTCCCTCTTTAAACATATCTCCTGCAAGTAGAAAACCGATCCTTAATCCAGCTAGGGAGAACCCCTTGTCAAGTGTTCTAGTTATTGCAAGGTTAGAATAGTTGCTAATAAGGCCTGAGAATGTTTTCCTGGAGAACTCATAGTATGCTTCATCTATTACTAGCATGGTGTTCTTGTTATCTAGTAACTTGATAACTAAGTCATGATTTAGGAATTCCATTCCTGTAGGGTTATTTGGATTATCTATTATTACGAGTGACGGTTCCTTAATCTCCTTCATCAATATCTCCGCGTTTAACTTGAAATCTGGTGGAGTAACTTGGAACTTCAATATTTTCCTTGAATGCCTTCTAGCGCACTCTAAAGCTGGGAAAAATGAGGGGTTGAGCATTATCACTTTCCTGTTGACGGAGAACGTGTGTATGATCTCCCTTAGAATAATATCTGAACCTGGGGAAACTATTATTCTATCCCTAGGTATATTCGTGTATTCGCCGATAAGAAGCTTCAATTCCTCTAAATACTTAACTTCACAGTACCTCGTGACTTCACTTAACCCTCTCCTAGCCTCCTCAACTACTATCCTAGGAGGAGGATGCGGATTCTCGTTAAAGTCAAGCCTGATCAAACTCTTACCTCCATAACTACCTCTTCTCTGTATCCCGTCACTACTTTTATTGGCCCAGCTAACATTCTATCCACACCTTCGTCTCCTGTATCAACCCTTAAGCACTTCAGCTTCAGAACCTTCCCTTTAGTTCCCACAACTATTATATTCTCTTTTCCAACTCTTCTCAAAACTTCAGGAGTAAACTGCTTACTCGCTCTTCCAAATATGAATCCATTCCCACCAATGGGGGTTACGATAATCTTTGCCTTCCCATAAGTATGTATCAATTTTAAAAGACCTTTCTCATTCAAATCCTTACCAACTAGCCTTCCATTGTATACTGCATCTATCCCTAGAAGAGTTTTACTGACACCAATCCTATCAGCTATTGCTTTAAGCGTGGTTCCCGGACCCAAAAAGTACACATACCCTTCCTCAATATTCTCAACTATATACTCGGCTATTTCCTTCTTTTGAGCTTCTTCAGATTTACTTATGTTTGACGCTTCCTTACCAGCCTGAAGAAGCAGTTCAATCCCAGGTACCTTCAGGTAGGAATATAGCCTTGCAGCCAACCTATTCTTCCTGAATGCTTCTTCATCTATATCCATAACTTCCCTTTCAATTAGCGGAGTTTCCTTGTTAAAGGAATCTATAATGTTAGCAGCTGCATTGGGAGATAGCACAAATACCGAGCTAAACATCTTAACACCTGAAGGAATCGCCAATACTGGAACCTTTAAATCTACAGCGTCAGCTATATCCCTCGCAGTACCATCCCCTCCAACGAAAACTAGGAGATCAATTCCATTAGCTACGATTTCCCGAGCAATCCTTTTCGTATCCTCAGCACTCGTCTCCTCCCCGACGCTTCCCACAACCTCATACCTAAAATCGGTATCCCTAACGTAATTTTCACCCATACGCTTAGGAGCTACGAGGAAGAAAATATCCCTTCTCTTTATAAGTGAAAGCAGATACCTAATCCTCCCCGGGGAAACGGGTTTTGCTCCAAGCTCTAACGCTCTTCTATATGCTTCCCCATCAGTACCTTTAAGACCGACAGACCCTCCCATCCCAGCTATTGGGTTTACAATAAGCCCTACCCTCATCAATAGCAACTACCACGTGTAATGAATGAAACACAAATTATATTCTTAACCAATAGACTAGTTTTCATCTTCAAAGCAATCAATTCGGACGGAATGCTTTAACAATGAAGAAAGCCCTTGTATTCGAATTCTTCATTGTGAAACATAAAATGTTGCCAATATACTATTCTACTGCACAGGGGAAAGTTATTTGAAGGTTCTAGTTATCTCAGATATACATGGAAACAGTATCGCATTGAAAGAGGTTATAAAACGAAACGAATTTGATGAGCTATGGGTTCTAGGGGATCTCGTAGACTATGGGCCAGATCCTGGCGGAGTAATAGACCTTATAAAAGAATTGAAGCCGAAATTCATAGTCAGAGGAAACCATGACCACGCTGCTGCATTTAACGTTGACTGTGGATGCGGTCCAGCTACCCATGAATTGAGTACCGTCACCAGGGAAAAGATAACACTACAGTCATTATCAAAGAACGAACTCAAGTGGTTGAGTGAGATACCTTTAACGTTAGAGACGGAATTAGACGGGTCAAATTATTATATCGTACATGGGTCACCGAGTAATCCATTGTACGGGTACTTATACTATTATACAGGTAAAACATTGCTTGAGGATTCTCTACAAGGACTCGGTTTCCGAGATAATGGGGAAAACACCCTTGTGCACGGCCATACCCACTATCAGGGATCCATGCATTACAAAAACATGTTACTCATTAATCCTGGGAGCGTTGGCCAACCTAGGGATGGCGATAGTAGAGCCGCATACCTAGTTATTGAGAAGGGTAGCCAGGGGGATAGATTTATTTTAGGTAGAATTAAATATGACATTGAAAATGTGGTTAAGCAAGTTAAAACCTTCGATCTTCCTGAATGGGCTGTAAAACAGTTAACGTATATCCTGAGAAATGGAAAAGTAGCCTAGATTATTCCAGGATAAACTTATCATCTATATCTACCATAAATTATCAATTGTAGATCTGTAACACTGATATTGACTACAGGGTGAATTAAATTGATTATAAAACCTCTCGCATTTGACTCATTCGGCGTTCGAAGCCAATCCACCCTCGTTAAACTAGGCCAGCATAACATCCTGATCGATCCTGGAGTCGCTTTAGGTCCAAAACGATACGGTTTACCTCCAACAGAAGAGGAGTTCCATGCCCTAGAGCTAGCTAGGAATGAGATCATCTCGCAATGCGATATAGCCGACATAGTATTAGTTACACACTACCATTATGATCATCATCCCTTCCCAGAAGACGACGAGATGTACGAGACTTGTTTTACAGGAAAAACTGTAATAGCGAAGAACATCAAGGAGAACATAAACTATTCCGGTAAACGGCGTGGAAAACTATTCGAATCTAAGGTAAAAGACATAGCTGATAAACTTGAATGGGGAGACGGTAAAAACTTCGATTTCAATGGATTGCAGGTAAAAGTCTCGCCAGCTGTATGGCATGGTGAGGTGAAAAGTAAAGTGGGTACAGTGGTAATGATACTCATAGAAGACAGGGAGAACAATGAGAAATTCCTATTTGGTAGCGATGCACAGAACCTTGCTGATCCAGCTGCATTAGAATGGGCTGTGAGGGCTAACCCTGATATAGCGGTAATAGATGGCTACCCCACTATATTTTTGGGATGGAGAATGAGTCAGAAATCCTTCGAGAAGAGCTTAGGCACGCTCGGAGACTTTGTCATGAACACTAAGGCCAAAACAATTATATTAGACCATCACATCGTGAGAGACATCAACTTCAAGGAAAAGATAAAGCCAATATATGATCTAGCCGGCAAGAAGAGTAAGCTAATCCTTACAGCAGCAGAATACTATGAACTAGAGAACTTCTTCCTGGAAGCATGGCGGAAAGAAATACATCAAGGTAAAAGAAAAGTAGATGTAGACAAATACTACATGAAGCTACACAATATCATCAATAGGTAGTTGAAAATTAAGGAGAAGGAAGAATTGATTCTGGTTTGAATATATAAAAAGGTAGAGGAGCGGGTTAACTAGATTATAATTTACTTATCATTTCCATAAACCTCTGATGGTGCTGTTTCTCGTTTTCTTCGAGCTGTCTAGCAAGTTCTCTAATTACAGGATGATCTGCCTCCTCTGCTAGCTTAGCGTACGTCTCAACCATATCTCTCTCGATTTCTAGGTGTCTTTCAGCAAATCGTTTCACAAGTGCTTTTGTCTGAGGAGATACCCCCTCTGGCTTTATACCCTCCCTTTCCTCTAGGGAGGCTATTGTCTGATCCATTTTCTCCAGTTCCTTTACTGCGTTGAGGAGGCCCTCCATTAGGTGTTTGTGTATAATCGTTTCAACAGCTATTGTTTTGAGAGAATCTTGGAGCTCTTTGTACGAGTATCCTAATGCCTGGAGTCTTGAGAGACCGAATGTATAGTCATAAGCTGCTTGTGTTTCAATACCATGAGCTTTCTCCACTATTTCACGGAGGTTCTTCATTGTTTATCACCTAATGTGATAATTTATCATTAATAGTATTTTAGTTTTGAGTTATATATATGAAATTAATTTTATAAAACATTAACCTTGGAAGACGAACTTTCTTACTATGTTTACTGAACCCGCCTTTAACTGGGACGCTGAATCTTTCACTTCCAGTTAACCCCCTCTTACAATAATGAATAGACCCTTATTAACGGGTCCTCGAATTGGGGCTTATAGGAATCTATATACTTGACAAGCTTATAGGTTCAATCCCTAACTACTGGATCCTAGAATTCTATGGTGACAGAAGAATAGTCAGTAGCCTACTGCATTATGTTACAGCATATAGGAGTAAGTTCGGCAGAGTTCTAGTTTTATTGAATAAGGATTTCGGGGGCCTAGACCCCTACACTGTTATGAGGCTTACCCGTATTCTAAACGGGGATTCCCTAAAGATAGATGTAGGCAGAGGGTTCCGTTTCTCTGATACTATCAAGTTGCTCCGAGAGGCATGGGATTCAAAGGGTTATGATAGCGTAGTAATTGGTTATCCGTACTTTCATATGCCCCGCGGCTTCAAGGGTTACTCCAGTGCAACAGAGGTCACCGGCTTGGCCAGAGAGCTTTCACTGAAAAATATTAGGGTTTTCATGTTCAACAATGTATCCCATATGGGTGTGTGGATGCCTGAGGGTGGTAATTATCACCATCATAGTGTCCATGTCATAATTAGAGTTGATAGGATTAGAGGAGGGAAGATTGGGGCTCGCATTATCAAGCACCCGTCTAAACCTGTTGGCGGAGCAGTATCCTTTAGGTCGGAAGAAGTTTTCTATGGAAAAGGCGTTTATCAACCCTTATCGGCTTGGTTCTAGATAGATTATAGTCCTTTAATGTTTGCTAGTTTTTTCTTTATGACCGGTATTGTTTTGCTATAGTCTATTAGAGTCCTATAGTCTTCTAGTTTTATCTTCGGCTTGACATCATTCTCTACAGACCTTGCCACTAGTACATAATAATTCGTTGGTGACTGCAATCCTGTTTTTGTTGCCTTTGCTTGGGTTCTCTAAGGATAGTTTCAGCTTCACCAGGTGGTCATGCCTCTCCACTTAGCTTCTATGAACGTAGTCGTAATTCCTGGTTCACGTATTATTATGTCTATTTCGTATTGCTTGTACCACCATGATCCTACTTGGAATGGTAGTGTCTTTATGTATCCTATCGCATGGAGATCCCGGTATTATTGTTTGTACTATTTGTTCGAAGACCTGTGAGGTATGTATATCCTGTTTTTTTACTGCTTCTTCCACAGCTTTTCCCCGATAACCCGTTTCTACTAGGTTTCTGAGTGTCGTAATGTATTTGTAGTAGTAAAGAAAGTAAGGCTGAAATATACTTCGAAACTATTCTATGGTCTATGCCTCTTGCACTCGATATTTCAGACATTCCCGTTCTACCGGTTGCAACTGCCTTTAAGATGGAAGCATAGCTTCTAGGTTCCCTCATTTCCTGCCTCAACAGGTTTTCTGCCTCTTCTAGTAGTATGGATCCCCCGGGATTAGTACTACTTGTATTACATCTATTGAATTCTTGACGTTAATTGTATGAAGGAGATAGGCCGGTGTACCGCCAACAATACTATATGACTTTGTGGCTTCTATTGAATCCATTTTAGGCCAGAAACCGCCGGGCTTCTAGAAGCCTCATTGGATATAAGTGTATTTGACTGGTCCTTCTACCGTGGAGTGGTGCTTTATATCTAAGAAGCTCCTTCTCGAAGAATGATGCAGATGGCCCGGATAATACTAGGACTATATTCGTTTTATCTAAAACTGTATCAATGGATCTTGGTTCTTTCCATTCCTTGTTTAGTATGGATAGCTCTGTCTCTCTATCTACGAATTTCCCCCTAAATGCCAAGTCAACCTCCTTTTCATATTATAGTACGTATAACGTAATATGGAAAAGATGAGAACACTTACATCCAACCGTCCCCCTTATCATAATAATCAAATAAATGGGATAGACTGTTGGGCCGTACAACACCTTCGCTCAGGGTAACTGTGAAAAGACAGTTATCCAGGATTGAATCCATTCTAAACCTCCTACCTGAATGCGAGGCGGAGAGAGCCAGAAGACTGTTCGATGATATTGATGAAACAATCTCACTATACACGCACTCTAATGGTCCTATTGACCCGATTGAACTCATACTAGTCCATCTTATACGTAGAATTGCCATTGGTGAATGTAGACATGCATTTCTGGGTGATAGACGCGGAGCCCTGGGAGACAGGGGCATTACTCTATATTCTATGGGAAAATGGGAGGCTGGAAAAGAGGAAAGTAGACCTGGAGTATAAGGGGTACATATTACCTAACAATAATGTTGACCCGGATCTACTAGCAGAGGATCTGGAGTACTCTGGGCTAGTAGGGAAAGCCAGGGTTGAAGACTGGAGGCTACCTCCCCACTACAGGCAAGAGACGGGGATAGTTATCTTCACTGTAGAGAGCCTCAAGGACTACAGGAGAGTAGCCACTATAACGAGGCAGAGAAATGCTGGTAGAATAGTTAATGACTATCCTGACCCATTAGTAGAGGCGTTATGGTCATCTAGGTACCATCCTTTCCACAGGTTATTCGTGGAAAACGGTAGACCCTTGATGATGGATGATCCTAGTAAACTGGATTATGAATCACCGCCGCTTAGAATAGCCTTCCTAGAATACGATTCAGACAATGGTAAGTACAGTGTAAAGTTACCGGGTACGATGATTCAGTTAGCACATAGCGAATCATTGGCAGATTTGCTTGAGGAGTATCAGGTGCATATAATTGCCTCACCTTTAGATGTTAGGCTTAGGGTACAGGAGGCTGATCCCCGTATAGACTCTATTAATGCTCTATGGGTTGAGACTGATAGTATGCTCACCGGATTCGACAGGTTGATAGAGTGGGCTAGGCTTAGTAGGATACCGTTGAGAGAGGCGGCTCGCTCCAGTATAGGTAAGATACTAACCACCATAGAAGCGTTTGAGGCACGTAGGAGAAAGTATCTTGCAGTAAGGGGTTATGGTAGGCTTGAGCCTTTCCGTAGTCTTATAGGGTTGGCTGAATACGATAGAGGCGGGTCCATATATTCTCCGCAGCCCGGGGTTTATTGGGGTGTTGTCCAGATAGACTTCAACAGTTTATACCCTAGTATAATATCCCGTTACAATATATCAGGCGAAACAGTGGACGACCCGGATTGCAGGGATACTATTGAACCGCCTGGCTCTGATCACAAGGTTTGCAGGGAGAGAAGGGGGATTGTTCCCAGTGTTATGGATGTCCTCATACCTAGGAAAGACCAGTATAAGGAATTAACCGAGAATGCCATTGATCCTGGTCTGAGAAGTGTTCTAGAGGAGAGGAGGAGTGCAGTTAAATGGATACTCGTAGCGAGCTTCGGGTACCTCGGGTATAGGAACAGCCTCTTCGGCTCCATAATGGCTCACGAGTCCGTGACTAGCGCTAGCAGGAGTATAATGATGAGGTCAAGGGAGATAGTGGAGAAAATGGGTTACAAGGTTATACATGTCCTAGTTGATAGCCTCTTCATCCTTACAGGAAGAGATACCAGTACCGGGAAATGCTTGGAGTTCGCTGAGACTGTTTCCAGAGAGACTGGGTTCCGGTCTCGATGCGAGTCTGTTTACAAGTGGCTCGTTATACCTAGGACTGAGAGCGGGAGCGGTGCAGCGAACAAGTATTTCGGGTTATTAAGCGATGGAGAATTTAAAATCAAAGGATTGCTTGCCATTAGGAGAGATACACCTGTTCTAGTACGCGAGTTCCAGAAAGACCTGCTTGGATTGCTGAGGAATACATGTGATCCTAAGGTATTAGAGGAGCTATGCGGAGAGATGAGGTCTGTTTACAATGCTTACAAGAATAGAGTGAGAGAGAGGCGTTTATCTGCTAGGGACCTGGTCATTAGGAGGAGGATAGGGAATCATGAGTGGAGTTTCAACAAGAAGATAATCTCATCTTCCAAGGAGGGTGCAAGCCAAGCTGCTGAATATATTCTCGTCAGGAGGGGAGTTCCGGTAAATCCTAGAGACTTTAATGGTGGCTTAGACACTAGGTTTTACTTAAGACTGCTCGAGAGAGGGTTTAATGAGGTTGCAAGCGAGTTATGTGGTGGTTAAAGGAGAGTTGATAATGCCTCCACTAGGCCTCCTAATTCCTCCCTAAACCTTAAGGGGTCCCCTCCTAGACCTATTCTAAGGTATCCAGGAAGCTTGAAGCACTCACCGGGATTCACTAGTATACCATGTTGATAGTATAATTGCGCTGAAAGTTCTAGTGAGTCTTTTTCTTTGACCTTGAGTAGCTGGAAAGCGCCTGCTTCGGGCCAGTATGGAGTGATCATCTCTTCCAGCTGTTCTATTGTGGTTTTTAGGGTTTTTACATTCTCTTCTACTATCCGTTTTGCACGGGTTCTCAGAGCTTCTACAGCTTCATTACTGGATAATAGCTTACTTGTTATATAGTCGCTGATGATTGATGGTGCTATGCTGGTGTAGTCTTTTACACTCCATGCTCTTTCTGCGTGGCTTTTGTCCGTGATAATCCAGCCTATCCTAAGGCCGGGTAGTCCATAGACTTTTGATAAGCCATGGACTATTGAAACAGTTTCTGTGTTTCCTAGTTCTATGGCGCTTGGCCTATGATCATTTTGCTCAGAGCCCCAGTAGACCTCGTCGAAAAATAATCTGACATTGTTTCTTTCGGCAGTTTCAATCAGCTCCTCAAGTTCATGCGTCCTCATATATTTTCCTGTAGGGTTATTAGGGTCTGTCACAAACACTAGTTTAGGCTTCTCATCTTCAATCAAATGTATAGCCCTATCAAGGGGGAACCTCCAATCCGGAGGTTCACGCCATAATTCAATAATCTTTGCGTCTATCCATGTAAGGAGACCTGCTACCTGCATATACATAGGAACATCTAGGATAACCTTATCACCGCTTGCAACTGCAGACATGATACTAGCAAGGTTGGCTTCTGCACTCCCATTAGCCACAACTACATTATCAATCTTCAAATCCGTCTTATAGAGCGATAAGATGCTTTCCCTGAGTTCAGGACTACCCCGCGTCCAACCGTAGCCTAAGGGTAACTGTCTTAGATCTCCCATTTCTATGCCTAACTCTTCAAGTTGCCTTATGGAGAGAGGCTCTAACCCGCTCTCACTAAGTAATATGCGGGCTGCCGTTTCATGCGTACTCTGCCATCTCTCCAGACAAAACCTCGGGAACCCGTTGATGATATTCCCGAGAAGAAGGCGCTTCAACCTAAAAAATTCCTCTCCCATAGATGGTAACCTCGGTTAAATAATCGATTTACACGTTTATAGCCATGATCATTCTTCACGGAGTTTCGTTATCAGAGGGTTCCTAAAGCTAAAGCCGATAAAAACGCGTGCATCATGGAAAAGCTTGCGTATCCACGGGTTAATCAAGTACAAGACAGCTAGATAGAGGATAAGACCTATCGTTAGGTGTACTACTAATATAGGGAATTGACTCCAGAAGTGAGTTACTACTATCTTGTAAGCACCTACAATGATAAAGTAAAGAGACACTACTATAGACCCTATTGAAACAGCCGCTGCTTCTCTAACTGGGAACTCGTATGCTACCTCAGCAGTTGTTCTTTTTGCATAGTAGGCTAGCAAAGGTACAGTCGAAACTAATAGTGCTATTACTACTGCTTCTGCAGCCATTAGGGGGTTGGAGCGGTAATAGAAGAGTAAAGGTATGAATATCATATAGGCTAGAATGTTTACTATTAGACGAGAGAACGGAGCCTTGAACAAATAGGACGATAGGAGTGTCTTATAATCCGGCATGCCATACATGTCAACTGCCTCAATACCACGGAGAACTGCATTATATATGAGTGAAAGCCCATTTAGAACAGCGTATATGGAGACTGTTGAAATCACAATATATGCTTCAATATAAACAGGATTATAGAGCGTTGCAATAGCCTTAGATAAAACGAGGAATACGGGAAGCATATAACCTATAAAAAACATGAACAGCCTCAGTGTTTCCTCAAGATCCTGTCCTTTCTTCTCCCTAAGCGTTCTAGCATACAGTGCAGAAGTCCCGGCTCCCGAAGCCTGTAAGAGTGGTGCTTCAGCAGAGAATCCAACGTTCAAATAAGCCACAGGAACTTCGCTACCAGTAACCCATGAAACAACCGCCCTTAAACCTGATTTTAAGAAAGAGTTCAGCAACGTAGTAGTAGGGAGATACCAAGCTTTCAACCAATCAATAGCCAGGTGTAATGAAAACCGTTTGCTGAAAACTTCCATTGCATATAGCCTAGACCATGTATATGAAAGAGCGACAAACAAGGCAAGAGCAACTGATATTATAACACCGCCCAACCTCAAATCTAGATAAACCACGAAGAAATAGACCAGAATTATTCTAAGGGTCTCATAGATGAAGTTACGGTAAGCCCTGAGCTCCGGTTTTAATACAGCTGCCATTGTTAGTAGAAAAGAATCCAGAGTTTGGAAAAACATTAATGGTAATCCAAGTAACATATAACTGAAGCCCCAGCCTAGGATTTTCTCCTCTATGACTGAAACGAGTAAATAGATTATTCCTCCCGGAATCCAGTAGAGTATAGTTAGGATAAGACCGGTTAAACCCGCCTCTTTCCAACCTCTAGCTGTGAATCTAGGAGCCCATGTCGACCATAATACTACTGGGGTAGAGAGCATTAGGGATGCTGATAGAATAATCCCCCATAAACCGTACTCTGATACATGAAGTTTTCTAGCCACTATAACAGTGAAACCTATAGCTACAAGCATTCGGTATATCATTGAAGAGTAGTTTATAATAGTTGAATATCTCAGCCTAATACGGTGCTCCAAACGCCCCATACACCGAGAAGAATTATACCGCTATATTGGAATATTAAACAACTCCGAAACCACACATAATGCAAAGACATATTCTAAACACTAGCAGGTTAGTAGACTAGGAATAGTAGGTATAATACCTGGAGTGAAGTAGAAATCGAAGGATATGGAAAAGAAAGTAGGTATAATAACTAGGCTCCTAAGAGCCGCTCTGGAGAAACTGCATCACTACACTAACAAACCTATCAAGCTCTTGAAGTATCAAACCATGACCCGAATTCTCGAATATAACTAGCCTAGAGTTAGGTATTTTCTTCGCCAGGAGCCTACCATTATCTGGAGGAATTATGATATCCTTTCCTCCTGAGATAACCAGTGTAGATGCCCTGATCTTATCCAGTTTATCATAGGCATTGAACTCTAAGATAGCCTCTAGCTGCCTATTATAGGCATGGGCAGGCATGGGGTATTGCAGTGCCCTCTTAATATATGACTTCAATTCCTCCCGGTGTTCCTCTACGTATTCCTTTGTCAGAAGAGTCTCTATCAACATCTCAGCAAGAACCTCAACCTGTACACTAGACCTGTCCAAGAGTAGTTGCTTCATAGCTTCCGGCGTTGGAGGAACAGCCTCCGGTCCACCTGTAGAGGTTACACATAAAACAAGTTTCCCGACAACCTCAGGGTAACGGATGGCAAGTGACTGTGCGATCATCCCACCCATAGAAACACCCAGGATATGTGCTTTCCTTATTCCTAAGTAATCCATAAGCCCCAACACGTCATCTGCCATAAGGTCGATTGTGTACTTACTGTCAGGCTTATCGCTCCTTCCAGCCCCGCGGTTGTCTAATACAACGACACTATAATCTTTCGAGAACTCCTTGATTATCCTCAGCGGCCACCAATTAGAGTCAGCCCCCAAACCCATGATCATTACTAGAGGAAAACCCTCACCGTGAACTTCATAATATAATTTTATCCCATTTACTGTAGCGTACGGCAATGAGAATCCACCGACTTGAAATATAGCTAATAATGCTAAAATAATTAGACAATCGATCGCCTATATAATATCACTAACCTAGAAATAATAAATCCATAAAATAATTAATAATACCTGTGACTTCTCGGTTACACGAAGGAGATTTTGTATGAAACAAAAACAATAGTCCAAGTATATGCAGTAGGAGAAAAATAGTAAACTCCCTGAAACCGCAGAGGGCTTTATTTCGACGTAGGATATTAATAAAAGGCAGAAACATTCTGATATGAGACATATATCGGAAAAGAAGCATGAAATAATAACCATAATTATAATTGTAATTTTAGTTGTCAGTATGCTTCAGTACATCTTCAGCAGTTCACTTATCTTTCCAAGCACTGACAAGGAAACATATAATCAAGGAGAAAAGGCAGTAGTCACCCTCTGGAATCTAGGGCTCAGAAATATCTAAACAGGAGTAGGCAATTACTATGTGGAGATTTACAATAATGGTCATTGGGAAGCCTGTGAAAACCTGACATCAAAATACCGTCCAGAAGTACTGCTACAACTATATTTAGGAGGTACAATTATAAGGGGATGATAAACCTTGACGATGCACAGCCGAGGAAATACCGTGTTGTAAAGGAGGTTTCATTAGATAGCAATTTTAATAACAAGATAACGCACACAGCGTATTTTACTATAAAACCAGAGCATCTATAACGACTAGTCATATGGTATTGATACCGGATCAGCACATCACATTCCTATTTATTTTACTGTAACCTCTCTTTCATTTCTTCATAGGTTATTTCAACCCACCCCCAGACTGTAAAGTAATACCTGTCAACTCTCTTCTGGATTAGTATTTATGTATCAGTCCTATTGGATAGAGTATCCATAATTATTATGCTTTCCAAAGTAACCTTGAATATCCAGGAGTAAGGTATTTTAAGAATATATGCCCGTCGTATACAAATCAAGTGAACGTGTATACACCAATTAACTAGTGAGAGGTGGTGACAGTTGGAAACTAGCCATAAGATCTACCTGGTTATAGCTGCTGGACTAATGCTAGCGCTACTAATAATTCCCCTATCTAATACTACCCCTCTAGCAGAAGCCAGAACTACCGTGACCAAGACAACAGGGATATTGAACAACAGTATTCCAATCTATTATATAGGATATGATTACAGAATAATCCACTCCTTCAAACACATTACCGTTAACCCCGGTCAAGCCTCAAGTAATAATCAGCACATAACAATCATAGACCTACGATACGTTGAACCAGATACTGCACAAGAACTAATGGGATCATCCTTCAATAACAAAGATCCATTCGTCCTAATAGGAGCATCGGGAGATATAATGAGATTAATCACCCACTCCGAATCAAGCATCCCCTCACCATCAACTAACCTAATGTACGCTCAACACAATAAATTAACAGAAACATCATTGAAAGTCGTTATATACGGTTATATCCCACTTTCCCAGGGAAAGAGCATTTCAATATCAATAATCAACACCAATAATAATGTCAGTGCATTCATACAATCAGTACAGGAGGTATACTCTGAAATAGTCGCCAGTCTCAATGCAATGAATAATCCTAACCTGCCAAGTGGAATAACACCTGGTATCACTCATAACAGGGCAACTAAGACCCCTTCTTACTGTGAACTAATCCTTAAACTAAACGAAAAGCTTTAATCAAACGAATAATTGTATATAACTGCATTTTAATTAAAACTTATACCACCTTAAAATACCTGCTCACTAAGATTACGAAGATGACAGGAGAATAGAATAGTTAAAGTTCGTCTTAGTATTAATTGTTTAATAATATCTCTGTTTTTGACGTCATAGTTATCTTTTTAGTAGTTGATTGGGTGATGTGGTTCGTTTCGGACTTGATGTGGTGTACGTAGTCAATCTTTACTATTACACTAGCTTTTATGTTGCTCTGCCTAGGTACCTCTCTTGATAGGGTAATCAGCTCCTCTAGCTCCGCTAGCTCTAACTTATAGCCTAAACAGCTTCAAATAATCATGCATAGATTTGGGGGAGCCTAGGTTCAAACTTTCCCGTTTATAATTTTTCCTTTAAAACCTGATCCATATAGTAAAATATAAAACAGAGTTTAAAATATGATGCATAAGGTCAGGGTTCTATCACTGTTATTTTATTCAGATTGGAGCCTGCCGGTTTACTCGCAGTATAGACTTGCACACTTCTAGCATTGTGCACATTCTGTGAGACATCTCCTGCCACAATGAGGAAGAATTCCCCGTTGGAATGCTCCATGGGCACACCAGAGTACATCTTCAGGGTGTACTCGCGGCCGTTGATTATTACTTTCACAATACCCTTAGTCATCCACACTACCTTACCCTTCACCGGGTAGGCTAAACTGGCACTGGTTCTATTAGCGTTCACCATGGGCATAAACCGCAAGGTGGCTACTAATACCAGTATCACTAGCAATGATACTGCCATTAAGCCGTATTTACTCTTGGACTTCAACATGGTTCACCTTGGAGTTACTTATCCATATCTATTAAAATAGGTTTAGACCCCTTATTTTTTTCTCACAACTGAGGGTGACCTTTCACAGGAAGACTAAATACATAGACAGCGGAACACAAAGTATAGTAAAGCAGGCCAGATTAAGGGTCTGTAGAGTTCGAAGGGGAGGGATGCCGAGGTATAAAAACACACTGAAAAACGAGTATAAATGGGACAGGAACCCTTCTGAAATATTAACTTAAAACAGATATGACTTTGTGATCAGGGATCTCGTTACAGTGATCGGTAGTATATGAGTACTCTTCGAGCATACATAAAATTATTTAGTCATCATCGGCTGGTTTGTTTTAGAGTGTTCTTCCTAGGTAACAATTATTTGCTTTCAGTGCGTGTTAATAATTGGGGAATTGTTTTGTCCCGAGTGATAAGAGCTAAATACACTGGGGGAGTTTTGAAGCCCTTGGACGAGCTTAACTTAAACGAAGGAGAGATAGTGTCTATTATCATAGAGAAGAAGCTCCCCACCGGCATAGCAGACTTGGTAAATGAGATGAGGAAAAACACGCCTAAAACAGAGAATCCTGTAAAAGTTCTCGGGGAACTGAGGAGATGATTGTAGTCGACGCCAGCGTGTTTATAGACTCCTTATTCAGCAGTAACGCTGAAAGGTATCAGAAATCCATAGACTTCCTCAAGGCAGTTGAAGGACTACCAATATATGCACCCAGAATACTCAGAGTAGAACTGGTAGCAGTGGCCCGTAGACTCGGCTACAAAGGCGAACGGAAAGAATTACTGGAAATTACGGAGAAATTGAACTTGGTTGGAGAAAATGAAATAATCAACCTTGCAGAATACGTGGCAGACCAAATACACCCCAGGGCAGTCGACACGTATTATATAGCTACTGCAATACTCACGGGAAGCATACTCGTATCAAACGATAGACTAATGGCTGAAAACTCCGGGAAAGCCGGAATAGAAGCATACTACCTGCTCGAAGAACACGAGGCAGCCAAAGACAAACTAGGAGAACTAAAACAAAACATGCAAGATTAACGGGTTTAAACCCCCTATGCGAGTAATGTTATTATTATACAACCCCCAATAACACACTGTACAGTGAGCCTGCTTGCCTCCCAGCCAGGTGGACACAGCAATATACAACTCAATTATACATGCGATGAGCCGCAGAGGCCTCCTAGCCTGGATCCGAGGCGCCCTCAGGGACGATGAAGACCCGGGTGTATCTAGGGAAGCCGCAGGGATCCTCGGGAAACAAGGCCTACTAGAGGTGGCCCGCAGGTACCTCCAGGGGAGGATAGACCTATACCTCAACCAGCCCCTCCCCGGGGGCGGGAGGCTCATCGACGCTCTAGGCGGTAGCGTCGAGTTAGCCGAGAACGGAGTACTCCTCTACCAAGGCGAGCCTGGGTGTTAGCAGGAGCTTCTATTATCAATTATTGAATATGAAGAGACCAGTTCCCAGCAGGGTTGTTGCCAGACTATTGGAGGTTCTCCCCGATGACGCTGTCTTGAAGGCTGAGCCGGTGTTCTTCTCTAACTATGTTAAATACTCTAAGCTAGATCTTCCCGTGGATAAGCTGGTTCAACTGCTGGTTGATTATATTCGTAAGCATCCTGCCAGTGCCAAGATCCTCGTGTCTTCCCTGCAGAAGGAGGCTGAGAGGCTTGGTTTAACCACAGGAGTAATCACAACATTTAATGGTGCGCTTTACGATTATATCAACTCAAAAATATCAGGATTCTATATAACCAACCATGTTGATCATGGTGATAGCGGGGGAATAGTATATACACAGGGCAGTAACGGTTATTATGGTTTAGGGATAGTTGTAGCTATCGTTTCCACGGACAATGAAAATGCAACTCTAGTAGTACCCATATTCAGGATCACAGATGACATAGGAGTCAAGATTTACACGGGGTGACTTCCATGGAGAACAACTTAGTGTTGAGGAGTTTATCCGGGCTGATTTTACTGTCAGCTATAGTACTTGCTATAGTTGCTTACCCGTCGGCCGCTATCGGGGGACAGGTGCCGCATTATAGTGAGTATTGGCTTGGTGGTCTTAGGGTTGTCCTGGTGGATCCCCGGACTCCGGATTTGGTTATACGGTATAAGGGGCTGAACTATGTGGACTTCAATACATCCAACGACTACGCCACACTTGGACCCCGGGTTATCCCGGGCTTGAACATGGCTGGTAACACGACTCCGATCAACTCCACGGTTCTCTCCAAGGCCATCGGCCCTGTCGCTGGATACTTGGAAAACCGGAATGTGACCGGGGAACCTGTAGGCGTGGATTACCCCGTGGTGATCCACCGGGACTACAGTACAGTTGAAGTGGTTGTGAACCCGGACAAGGATCCCCTAGAGGCGTCAATGCCTATAGCCAAGGCCCTCAAGCCTCTGCTACTGGAGCACGGCTATACCACGCTTATAGTAGTGAGAGAATTATCAGGTACCCCCTTCACCAGACTGTCCAAGGCGGCAGAAGTGTTAAACCATGTATTCGAGGAGTTGGTTGACGGTAATTATACAGGTAACCCTCCAGTCTACCTGCAGCGGTTAGCGGAGAATATCAGGGAGAACCCTGACAGGATGTACTTGTTGGTTGGGACAGGAGTATATGGGAGTGTAGTCATAGACTTCTGGGGCCCGAAGCCGAATAAGACGCAGGTCTATAACATGGTTAAGTGGATAAGGGACAAGGCAGGCCCCGAGTACAGCGACGTCCCAGTCTACATAGTATTCCACAGCGGGCAACCCCCTAAGCTCGCCCTAATGACATTCACTGTAACCCACAGAACAATAACCACTAGGCCACCACCCAGCATAAGCTACTCCACCACAGGTATCATACTCACTATAGGACTCGCCATAGTATTGATGGCGGTTATACTCAAACGAAAATACTAGAATCCATCTAAAACTCATAAATCTTTTTTCTACTAACTCCCCGGTTAAGATATTTCCTAATCCTAGGACAGTATTATATGGGAAGCCTTGTCGACGAAGACAGAGCCAGCCGTGATGCTGAAGGAAATAGGTTCCCCTGTAAGATCTGGAGGAGGCGCCAGAGGCATTTGACAAGCTGAGCACACTGGAGAGGAGCATTGTTGGGGTGATGGAGGTTACCGCAAAAGCTCCCAAGACTGTCAGGACGTGAAGTAATTAGAATATTAACCAGGAAATTCGGATTCAAGGTAAGGAAGCGGCGGGGAAGCCATGTCGTACTAACCAAGTACAGCAGGAAAGAGAAAGTAGTGACAGTAACCCCGCTCCACCCTGAATTCAAACTGGGAACAATTCCAGGAGTACTCATTGAGTACTATGGGAAATATAGTCCACATAGAGATATTTTGATACATTGCTTCCCTCAGCGTTTTATGACATAAAAAGTTAAGGTTTAGACATTATATTAAATTTCTATGGTGTGTTGAGGAGTGGAGCACAGGTTTAAGTGGATAACTGTGGATCCCAATGTGTCCCACGGCAAACCAGTATTCAAAGGAACCCGGATACTCGTCTCCGACATACTGGAGATGCTTTCTGCCGGGATGAGCATTGAGGATGTACTCAAGGAATACCCCCAACTTTCAAGGGAGATGATATACGAGGCCATTGGGCTTGCTGCTGAGCTGTTGAGGAGGGAAAGGAGTGTCATACCGATTCCTGCTTGACGAGAACGTTCCCCGCAGTGTATTCAAGTACTTGGAATCCAACGGGTATGACGTTGAATACGTTCCAAGCGATGCCGACGACAGGATCGTGGTAGGAATCGCGAGAAGGAAGGACTTAATACTAGTCACAAGAGACAGTGATTTCGCAGACGAGATACGCTACCCTCCCGGGTCTCATCCTGGAATAATAGTACTTAGAATCCACCCAGCCAAACCTGAAACAATGATAGAACGCTTGGCATATACACTGGATAATATTCGCGATTTCCATGGGAAAACAACGATAATTTATAACGATAGAATTGAATCAATAAAATAACATTAAACACAGAATTACAGACCTATTGGTAATAAGAGAGAACTAAATTCCTCACTTAACTCGGTGTTTACTAAACATAAAGAATACTTGGCTGTATGATGCCAAAACATATCCAATGGTGCGACCGCCGGGATTTTGGGATCCGGGACCATTGGCTTGGGAGGCTAAGGATTTATAAACTATGTTCCCAAGGAGAAACGAATAACTGTTCAGCAGTAAATATTACCGAGAATGCTGATGCGGATGACCTAGAAGCTCTCTGCAGGGAAAGGCTAATTGACCCGGTATACCCAATATATAGATGGTGGCTAGAAGATGTCCAAGGTAATCAGGGTTAGATATGAGAAGGGAATACTCAAGCCACTGGAGCCGATAGAGTTCCGGGAGGGGGAGGAGATCGTTTTGGAGGTGAAGAATCCGCCCAGTGGAAGGGGGATATGGAGGTTCTTCGGTATAATAAAGGCAAAGGATTCTGAGCCCGTAAAGGAGGAGGACTATTATGAGCACCTCTCGGAAAGAGGTCGTATTCCTAGACAGTAGCGTGATACTCCACTATCTTACTGGGGATCCTCGAGCTAGAGATATCATAGAAGATACATCAAGATTAGCAGTAAACTCTATAGTTTTCAGTGAGGTATCATTCAACCTCCTAAAACTACTATACAGCGAGAAATACGGGGAATACAAATTTTACAACATGAAATCCAGGACCACAATGCTCGACAAGGACATACTACAAGGTTACACTATACTCCAATCATTCCTGAACGAGCTCCACAAGGAAGATAGGCTCGTATACCTCCCCATAACCCTGGAGGTAATGAGAGAAGCCAGCGAAACAGCAGTCAAATACGGACTACTCCCTAATGACGCACTGATAGCAGCAACTTGCAAGCACTATGGCATAAGCACAATCGCAACCCTAGACGAGGACTTCGAGCGAATACCTTGGCTGCAGATCGTTCCACAACACTCAAAATCCACCAAAAGAAACGCATAACACAATCCCCAGCTGCGCACTCATAACTATCCGATTTTGAGAGAAGCTTCGCCTCTGTTTTCCAGTCACGGAGGCAGACGCATCATAATACATTAGGTGTTACTAATAGCGGAATGGCACCTGTAATGGTGCGGCCGCCGGGATTTGAACCCGGGACCCCCGGCTTGGGAGGCCG
>WALW01000009.1 GCA_015522635.1 Candidatus Tiamatella incendiivivens
AGGCGATAGACAATAAAGCCACGATCAGAGACAATTAAACTCTGGGACCCATATTGATAAAGAGAAAACTCTACCTATCACCAATAGAAGCACTGACAAACCAACTCAAAAAACAGCCAAAACTAAACGGAGCAGCGGGGGGACCAGACATGATACCAACAACGCTACTCCTCAAAGCATATCAAGAAACATGCAATAAACCAGGATGCCATGACTACCCCGGGGCAGGAGGCTCACCCGAAACAAGGCAAGCATATGCAGAATATATCTCCAAAACACTAGGATTCCCCAAAATAAGTCCAAATAAAATAATAGCTACGGCTGGAGCCCAACACGCGATCAAGCTACTAAGCCAAATACTCCTGGATCAGCATACAATTGCACTAGTTGAGAACCCTGGTTTCATAGAAGGTAGAATGCCAATAGAATACCAAACACAAATGATAACTACCATAAACATAAGTCTAAAAGGAAGTGTTGAAATACCCGTCCATGAAGAGAAACCGTCCATAGCGTATACCGTTCCAACCGCTCACAACCCCCTGGGAATAGACTATCCAGAAACCGCGAGGCAAGAACTGAGGAAACTAGCCCGGCAAGGAATAATTGTACTAGAAGATGATCCTTACAGAGCACTGCATCCTAACCCGCCAGATCCTATATGGACCCCAGGGTCAAACATCGCGTATATAGGATCGCTAAGCAAAACACTGGCACCAGGAGTAAGAGCAGGCTTCATCGTATCACCGGAACGACTGATAGACCCTCTGAAGCTCTTAAGTCAGCATGACTTTGCTACAAACACGCCTATAGGATGTATGCTACAATACCTTCTAGACACAGGTGATCTGCAAGGTCATATTGAGTTGAAGAGAAAGATATACATAGAGAGGCTTAGTCATCTAAAACAAAAGTTAATAGAGGAAATGCCTGAGCATCCGATGAGTCCTGCTAGAGGCGGGTTCTTCATCACACTTAGACTGGGCTGCAACCCTTACAATTTGCTCCCTAAAGCTTTGAATGAGGGCATTAGCTTTGTTCCAATCCGGGACTTCTATCTTCGTGATCCTTTGGAGGATGCCGTTAGGATTAGTATTGCTAAACTCAGGCTAGACGGTATAGATGAGTATGTGAGAATACTATCCAAGATAGTAGGTGAGTGTAGAAGAAAGGGTTAGGCTTGCCAGTCAACGAAGTATCCTTTCTCGTAGACTAGTTCACCATCAGCGTATACTTTGCCCTGCCACATGCTCTTAATCATATCCCAGTGTATAGCACTTTTATTTGTAGATCCAGTCTCAGGGTAACCGTTCCCGAGGGCCATGTGTATTGTTCCACCTATCTTTTCATCGAACAATATCTCCTTAGTCTGCCTCTGAACATCGTAGTTTAACCCGAAAGCAATCTCCCCAAGACTCTTAGCTCCATTATCCAGGTTAACCATCTTATCCAAGAAATCACCGCCCTTAGAAGCAGAATACTCGGCTAAAACACCGTTCCTAAAGCAGAGCTTCACGCCTTCAACCTCTACACCACTGTATACCTGTGGCATATCGAACTCCACACAGCCATCTACACCATCCTCGTGAGGTCCAGTGAATACCTCTCCTCCAGGCATATTCTCATGACCATCATCGCTAATCCAAGTCCTACCGCCTACCTTCACAGTCAAGTCAATGCCAGAAGCCTTGAATCGTAGCTCATCAGTCTTACCTAGTATCTCACTAATCACCCTCTCCTGCTTTTCAGCCTGCTCCTTCCAAGCCCTAACAGGGTCGTCGACGTGGAGTTTTAGCGCCCTATAGACGAACTCCTCGAACTCTAGAGGCCTCATACTAGCCTCCTGTGCTAAGGCTAGAGTAGGATAGGGGGCGACAGTCCACTTCCTCTCGCCTTTCGCTGCCTGCTCTAGGAATTTCTGGAATAAATGGGCCACTGCCTGCCTTGCTGTAGCCATTTTCCTAGGGTCGATTCCTACGAGTGGTTTCGTGTGAATGCTAGATAACACACTTATAGACGCATCATACTTATCGTAGATAGTTTGGACAACTGGAGATACATGCTTCAATTGATTCTCACTGGCCTCTAAGTAGAAGACTTCTGATAAAAGGTCATCCCTGTACAGCGGCGTTGGATAAGCATTTCTCCTCAATACTTCCCTGTATAATTCTCTGACGAATGGTGCAGCTGATAGTTCAGCTGATATAACAACCTCCATGCCATCCTTAACGTCTACACTATAATCTACTAGGAGCATTGCATATTTTGGTAAAACAGCCTGAAACCCGGGACTCGGATACATCCCTCATAACACCTCACGTATTAGATGAAGTGGGATCGGGTATATATAGGAGAGATTATCACGTCCAAGGCTCTGGTGGGCTGTGTGGCGATTGGAATGATAGAGTTGATAGGCATCACAGGGATGATGCTAATAGTAGTAGGATGGATCATAAGCATACCGGACATACCGCCACTCAAGTTAAGCTTGCTATACATGCTCGGAAGCTGTTCACTAGTAGTCTACAGTTACCTAGTAAACGACATAATCTTCCTAGTCCTAAACATCGGAGCCACAGCAGTATCAGGCTACAACGCCCTCAGAGCAATACAGGTAAAACACATAGATTAAAAGAAACCAAGTCAAACACAAGAAAATGGGATGAGGACACGACGGTCGAGTGAGCCCCAATAGGGTAACGGGGCAGTGACCGCCATTCTCCAAGCTGACCCTTATTAAACAGGTTCAAGCGGCTGTATATTCAGTATGAGAGGCTGGTTGCTTGTTTCACCGATTTGAATCGGTATAGGAGGCTTTGACATATGATTCAGTATAGTGATGTTTTCACTGATAGCTAGGATAGCTTCTTAGAATCGCTTCTATCATTATGCTTTAATTTCCTAGTGTGACTGATGCCGTTCCCAACGGGTTTATAGTAGCTTTCCATCGAATATTGCATGTTTCTTTTATAAGCAATGATTATCTCGGTGATAGTGTCCTATGTGGTAGCTGTATCATAGTGTCATAGACGCATTGGCCATAGCTATTTGTAATTATTAGCATTGGATACCAGTTGATTAGAGCTAGATCCCCTTGCAATTCCACTTTAATCCATAAAGCCTGGTTTAGTTTTACAGTAGATTTGAAGATCGTTACTGTTTCTCTTACCCCTGAAGTCCTTGCAGTGCATTTCAGTGCATAGAACTATTCTGGAGTGTTAATTATTGTTTCTAAGTTCCTGTATGATTATCAGTACTTGTTGAGCTCTTACTTAGAGGGTATGTTGTGTAAGTCATCGTTATGGATTGCGTAGTTTGGGATTTTGTCGATGTAACTGTTCCAGTAGGGTTATGTTCATTATTGTTTTGAGTGTAATTGTATGATATACATATTCCCAGGATTACTAGGATTACCGCTATTATTATCCAGTGTTTATATTTAACCATTTTAGCGGCCTCGCTATTTTCCTGGTTTGATTCCAACTCATTTTGCTCTTCGTTACCGGTATATTACTATAATGTACTCGCTATTTTTTGAATGTTTTCTTACGTTTAGATATAGTGGTTAGTGTATTTTTACTTGGAATAGATTGTTGTATATCCCTGTAATGGTATTGCGGCGTGAACGTTTTTTGAGGTGGATTTGTTGGTTAGGAATTTAAGGTTCCATGGTGATTCGGAGGGAAGGTTCTTCGAGGCTTTGAAGGATGTTTTTATTGGCGCAGATGTTGATGGACAGTCCGGTTATATTAACCTGATGAGAATAAAATCTAGGTACTTCGACGCTGTTTTCAAGGAGCTTAAAGGGGAAATAGATGAAAGAACAAACGGGTTCTCCGAGTTTAAGGAGGAATTATTCGACAAGCTTTACAGTTTCTTCAGCAGATACTTCAGTGAGAGCGGGTCAATATATTTCAGAAGGACTCCCTTTAGCGAGAGGGTTTACGAGAGGGTCTATACTGATAATCGGGATGTTGTAATGTTCTGGAAGACGCATATGCTCTACTATGTTAAAACAGATATACAGCCGAAAAATATGAAAGTTACAGTTGACGATGTATGTTTCCATTTCGACGTTTCAAAGCTTCAGCATAGGAAAGCTTGGGAGAAAAGAGAGCTTATCTATGAGCTGGATAATGTATTGAACGACGGGACAATTGTCTTCCGTGTACTGTACTCTGAGAGGGGAAGGAAAACTAAGGTTGACAGTATCATCAGAGAATTAAGGAAGACGGGGATAAACCTTGAGAGGGGAACTTTAGAGAAAGCTTTCAGGGTCTTCGAGAGGCAAAACGAGGTGGATTACTTCATTAATAAGAATGCCAAGAGGTTCCTTCGAGAGCAATTTGATCTGTGGTTGCATCAGTACTTACTGGTAGATGAAAGCGAGTTCACGGCAAGGAGAATAGGTGAACTTAAAGTATTAAAGGACATAGCTTACAGGATCATTGATTTCATTGCTCAGTTTGAAGATGAAGTTCTCAAGATATGGAAGAAACCGAAGTTCGTTCTCAACTCCAATTACGTTATCACACTTGATAGAATAGCTATGAAGGAGGGGGGTGTTCAGGTTATCGAAGAAATAATTGATAGATTAGTCGAGCAACTGGATGAGTTTAAGGATGATATAGAGGAGTGGGAGGAAATAAGGTCCAACAAGAAATCCTATAGGGAAAGGTTTGAAAATGCAGAAGAACTGGATAACCAGATAGTAGAGTGGTATCTCCTCGACTTGGTTGATGCTGACTTTAATCCGAGGAAAATACTAGTCAACACACTGCAAGGTCGAGGGCTTAATCCGCAATACAGCTTCCTACCAGTAGATACTAGGTACTTCAAAGATTTAGAGCATAAAATCATAGGTTTATTCGGTGACCTGGACGAGGAACTTGATGGATGGCTGGTTAAAAGTGAGAACTGGCAGGCACTAAATACGATACTACATAAATACAAGGGTAGAATACAAGTAATATACATTGATCCGCCATTCAATACTGGTAAGAACGAGTTTACCATGTACATCAATAAATTCTATGATTCCTCCTGGGTAACCATGATGGAGAACCGTCTTACGCTGGCTAAAGAGTTCCTCAAGGATACAGGGTTAATATTTGTGAGAATAGATTATCATGGAAACCATTATACTAGATTTTTATTGGACGATATTTTTGGGAGAGAAAACTTTAGACATGAGATCATTGTAGGTAGAACTTCCTATCTCGCGAAACGGGAAACCCAGAAACTTGAACAGGAGACTGAGTATATCATTAATTACTCCAAGTTTCAGAACAGAGTTCTCTTCAAAAAACTCTGGATACCAAGGAAGCATGAATGGGTTGAAATGCAACAAAAACCTAATAGGGGCCAAACGGGGCAACCTATAGTAATTGACGGCCAAATGTTTACGCCTAAGGAAGGCTATTGTTGGGCGAGGGGTAATGAAGTTGCTAATAGGATGCACCGGGAGGGTCGGTTGAAGATTCGAAATGGGAAACTCTACATCCTCTTAGACAAGAAGGCCTTAGGTACGAATTGGACTGATACCCCCGGATATCGATATGATTGGGGGTTTTCTACGGAGAACCCTGAGAATCTTGTTAAGAGAATCATTCAAATGTCCTCAGATACTGGCGATCTAGTCATGGATTTCTTCCTCGGCTCTGGGACTACTACGGCTGTAGCCCATAAACTGGATAGGAAATGGATAGGCGTGGAAATGGGAATGCACTTCTATACTGTTGTCCTGCCTAGGATGAAGAGAGTTCTAGCATATGATCCTAGGGGAATATCTAGAGACAGGGATGTGAAAAAAACGTATAATGAGAATAAAGCAGGAGGATTCTTCAAGTATTACGAGCTGGAGCAGTATGAGGATACGTTGAGAAGAGTTAAGTACATGGAGGCTGATCCATTCTTCGATCCAACTGAGGATCCTTATAGTCAGTACATATTCATGAGAGACATAAAACTATTGGATGCATTGGAAATAGACTATACTAATAATAAGGTTAAGATATGCCTCGAGAAACTATATGCGAACATTGACATAGCTGAGACTTTGTCGAATCTTGTAGGTAAATGGATAAGGAAAATCACACCAGAATTTTTGGAGTTTGAGGATGGGGGAAAAGTGAATCTCAAGGATCTAGATTATAAGCTTATTAAACCACTGATATGGTGGTAGGCTTGAAGATAAGGCCAATCTTGGAGCCTATTTTGGATGATGTTGATTTTGATGAATTGCCTAGTGCCTGGAGTAGATTAGATACCGTATCATTCTCGAAGAGCAAGAAATTATGGGATTTTCAGCAAGATGCGCTTAAGAATGCAATAAAAGTCTTGTACCAATACTTCAATAACGATGAAGGTGAGAAACCTAGGTTTATCGGAAGATACAGGATTAACGGTTTAGACGGGGAGTTAGAGGAAATCTTAGATATAAGGCTTTCCAGGGTGAATAAGCAGGTCATATCCATTCTTCAACGGTATTATCCGATTGAGGACAGCAAACTGAAGTTCCATAACTTTATAAATAGGGCTAGCTTTTGGATGGCTACTGGTAGTGGCAAGACTCTTCTAATAATTAAACTTATAGAATCCTTGAAAAGACTAATGGACTTAGAGGAAATTCCTAGGAAAGATATACTTGTATTAACGTATAGGGATGACCTGATTAACCAGTTGAAAAGACATATTTCTGAGTTCAACGAGCTAGCTCCTGAGAGAGGGTTCTTAATAAATTTTGTAGAGCTAACCGAATATGATAAAGTGAAGAGGGAGAGCCTCGTTCCTTTCCTTGACGAGGTTATTGTTTTCTATTATAGATCTGACTTAATTAGTGATGAACAGAAAGAAAAGTTGGTTGACTATAGGAACTATGAGAATAATGGAAACTGGTATATACTACTTGACGAGGCGCATAAAGGTGATAAGGAAGAATCCAAGAGGCAAATGTACTATTCCATAATGTCTAGAAACGGTTTTATATTCAATTTTTCTGCAACGTTCACTGATCCTAGGGATATAGTGTCAACAGCATACAATTTCAATTTGGAGAAATTCATTAAGGCCGGATATGGGAAGCATCTTTACATATTAAGGCAAGAGATGCAGGCTTTTAGGGAGAAAGAAGATTATAACCGTGAAGGAAAACAGGAAATCGTTCTTAAAGCACTAATTTTGCTTGCATACCTTAAGAAGACGACCGAGGAGATAAAGAGAATTGCAGGTGAAGTTTATCATGAACCAATGATTCTCGTCCTAGTTAATACTGTAAACTTGAGTGATTTTAAGAAGGAGAAACCTGATCTTACATTGTTCTATGAGCAATTAGGTAGAATTGGTAAGGGAGACGTCAGTGAAAAAGTTTTCGAGAAAGCTAAAGAGGAATTACTGGACGAATTTTACAGCAGTCCACAATTAATCTATGAAGAAGGCGCCCAGGTCAATATTAGTAAGAATATTATTGAGGGTTTAAAGATAACTGACATCTTGAAATATACTTATAACTCAGAGAGCTTCGGGAACATAGAGGCTATACTTGTTCCGGGCAGAAGACAGGAAGCTGTTCTCAAGCTGAAAACTAGTGATAAGCCGTTCGCACTTATCAAAATTGGTGATGCTATTAGGTGGATAAGAGATAATCTCAAAGGTTATGAAGTGACGGAGAGCTACGAAGATAAAAGCGTGTTTGAGAACCTCGATGAGAGGGAGGATATAAGTATTCTAATGGGATCAAGAGCCTTCTACGAAGGCTGGGACTCGAATAGACCTAATATTATAATATATATAAACATAGGTATTGGTGCAGAAAGGAAGAAGTTTATAATACAATCCGTCGGACGTGGGGTTAGAATAGAACCCGTTAAAGGGAAAAGGAGAAGATTGCAATACCTTTACAATAGAAGTGAGGATTCAGGCCTCTACGAGAAAATAGGATTGTTTGTTCAACCTATTGAGACACTGTTCGTATTTGGAACGAATAGAGACGTGTTAACAGAGGTTGTTAGCACGCTGAAGATGGAGAAAGAGATTGAGGAAACTATCGAGCTAGAAAGAAGCGGGGATGCTGGGAAACACTGCTTACTGATCCCAGTCTTTAGAATTTCAAGTAGAAAGCTATACCAGGAAAGGGAGCTGCAGAAATTCACGGTTTCGGAGAGGATGTTTGAGGTGATAAAAGATTATTTCACTACAACAGATGGAAGGGTTCTTATTGCTCAGAACACGTCAAATAATTTGACTCCAGAACTCTTAGCGCATATCAGAAATAGTTTCGATGATTATGTTAAATACTATAGAATCCTTCCTGAGGAAATGAATACATCACTAAATGCCGTCATACAGAAGCTAATAGATCATTTCAATCTCAACATAGAAGAATTAGATAAATTCAAACCATTGCAGAGTGAAATAATTCATTTCAAGAGAATCAAAGTCTATCTTGATAGAAGTGAAGAACTTAGCGCATTAAAAAACACTATAGATAGTGTTCTAAAGGTGAAAGATCTAGAGTCGAAGAAGGAGGAATTAATATCAAAGGCAAAGGAAGGTAAGATAAGTTTCGAGGAATACGCTTGTGAGATAGAGAAACTTGCCCGTCTCTCTAAAGAGGAGACTTTCAAGGATTTGAGGATAAAATACGTTGTCAACCACTATTATGTTCCTATTATTCTCTCAGTTAGAGAGAAAGTAGACTATATTAGACATATAATAAAAACAGCTAGCGAGGTTGAATTCATAAAAAATCTAGAGAAGTATCTTGAAAAGAACAAAAGTAAAATTAGTGTTGACTGGTGGATGTTCAGCAAAATAGATGAACATTTGGACGAGATTTACATACCATACTATGACCCTGAGAAAAACCGGGTTAGGAGGTTTAAACCTGACTTCATATTCTGGTTTAGTAAGGGAAGTGAATATTACATCGTATTCGTTGACCCTAAAGGAATTAAACACACAGACTTTGAGCACAAGATAGATTGGTTTAAAAAAATATTCGGAGACCTAGACGACCCTGTAGAGTTCAAATTCGGGAGGCATAGGATAAAGGTTCTCTTATACCTCTTCACCGAGGATGTGAACAGGGTCTCTGAAGGTTACAGAAAGTATTGGCTCGATTCCGTTGGAAAAGTGTTCGAAAAAATCCTATGATAACGATGTTTAGTCTTTTAAAATAATGGAAATCGTTTAGTTGTACAAAGCGAGTACGATCAGTTTTGGATGAGAGAATTACTTGTGAGAAAAAGATTGAGGTGATTATTGCCCTTTGAATTTGGGTTTCCGTTTCTCCATGAAGGCTGTTACTCCCTCGATGACATCATCTGTACTGAATAGTATTCCAAACAGGCTTGCTTCGTATGGCAGGCTTGCCCATATTGGTGCTTCTGTTCCAAAGTTAATCGCATATTTCGCGGCTAATAACGCCAGTGGTGGTTTTTCAGCTAGTTTGAGTGCTAGTGCTCTTGCTTCTTGTTCTAGTTGTTCTGGTGGGACTACTTTATCTACAAGGCCTAGTTTGAGTGCTTCCTTAGCGTCAATCATATCGCCTGTATAGATTATTTCTTTGGCTTTGCTCTTAGTAGTTAGCCTCGGCATTCTCTGAGTTCCTCCTCCACCTGGTATGATTCCTAAATTTACTTCCGGTTGTCCTATCATTACTCCTTCAGCTGCTATTCTTATGTCTCCGCTCATTGCTATCTCCATTCCGCCTCCGAGTGTGAAGCCGTTAAGTGCTACTATTATTGGCTTGGGGAAGTACTCCATTTTGAGAGTGATCTCATGGAACTTCTTGCTGAAGATCATTGCTTTGAATGGTGTTAAGCCCATGAAGGCTGTAACATCTGCTCCTGCTGAGAATGCTCTACCTGTCCCGGTTAGTATTACCACCCTTGCCTTATCTTCTTCCTCTAATTCATCGAACGTCTCATATAACTCCTTCAAGAGTTCTGGGCTCAACGCGTTTAGCTTCTTAGGTCTGTTAAGGATGATCCATGCTATCGGCTCCTCTATCTTAATGAGTAGAGTGCTCTTCCTCCTCTCCTCTACTTCCTTATACTCATAGAATCCTTTACCAGTTTTCCTACCCAGCTTCCCATCTTCTACCATTTTCAAGAGGAGTGGTTGAGGTTCATATTCTTCGAAGCCCGTCTCTTCCTTAAGCTTCTTCAAGGATTCTACTATCTTATCGACACCGTAATCGTCGGCGAACTCGAATACCCCCTTCGGCCATCCGAGCCCCAGTTTTACCGCCTTATCTATGTCTTCCTTGGTTGCTACATCATTCTCTAGGAGCCATGCTGCCTCATTTACTGCTGGTGCTATTAGCTCGACAGGATCTACTTTACCGGCTTTCTCTTTGGGTATTTCCGGCCTCACGTATTTGCCTGGTGCTGGGTATGTATAGAATCCTTTACCGCTTTTCATACCGAACTCTTTCGCCTCGAATTTTTCTTGGAATAGTGTGCATGGATTAATCTCGAATCCTCTTCCTGTCATCGCTGTGAAGACGTAGTAGAATACGTCTACTCCACTATAGTCTGCTAGTTCGAAGGCCCCCATAGGGAATCCTAGCTGGTATCTGACTGTAGCGTCTACCTCAATTATATCGGCTTTCCCCCTCTTAACTATCCAGCATGCTTCGTTGAGGAATCTGCCTAGTATTCTGTTGACTATGAAGCCTGGAACATCCTTCTTCACTACTACTGGTTGTTTACCGAATCTCTTAGCTAGATCGTAAACTACCTGTACCGTCTCATCACTCGTCTTATCTCCCTTGATTATCTCTACAAGGGGCATTAAAGGCGGCGGGTTGAAGAAGTGCATTCCAACTACTTTCTCAGGTCTCTTAGTTGCGCTTGCTATCTCTGTTATTGGTAGGCTACTTGTGTTTGATGCCAATGTAGCGTAGCTGGGAGCATGCTTGTCAGCGTAGGCGAATAGTTTCTGTTTGAGGTCTATTCTTTCGACGATTGCTTCTATCATGAAGTCCGAGTCGGCTAGGGCTTTACCGAATTCATCGGTGAACTCCCCCTTCTCGTCTAGGTTGACTACTGGGGTTATCCTAGACATTACCGTCTCAACTGTATCTCTAAGGATCCCCTTCTCATAGAGCTTCTTTAGGCTCCACTCAATTTTCTGTAAAGCATTGTCGAGGAACTCTTGTTTAATATCCACTAGGTATATCTTGTAGCCCTTGAGAGCTGCTACTTCAGCTATTCCGTGGCCCATCGTTCCGGCTCCGACTACGGTTATCTTCTTTATGTTTTCTGCAGACATATTCTTCACCCATATTTTCCTTTTTTAGGAATTGCATCGGACATATGGTCCGTGTATAGGAAATGTATAGTGTAACGGTATATAAACCGATATAACCTGTTGAAGGTTAACTAGGGGTAAAAACTACAAGATATCTAGGTACTTGTATCCTGTTCCAGTTAAAATGATGATGGCAGGCCCCTCGATGTATTTGCCAGCTATCTTCTTATAGGCAGCGTAGGCTGCTGCACTAGATGGTTCCACGGGGAATCCCATGCGCCAGAGCTCCTTCATAGCTCTCTTAATGCTTCTGTCATTGACTGCTACAGCTGTTCCGCCTGACTTTTCTATAGCTCTTATAGCTTCCTCCTTCCTCGGCGGGTCTTCGTATACAAGTGCGTCAGTTAGCTTGGATTCTCCCTTCTCTATCGTGCCGCCTACAGCCTCGGCTAGCCATGGGTTACTCGAGCCTTGTGCCGCTATTATTCTGGGGGTTCTATTGGCATAATCTAGGAATCCCTTGTATAAAGCGTATATTAGTCCTCCCGTGCTTGCAGGCGCTATTATCGGGACCCCTACGTATCCCTTTGACGCTATTTCATAGGATACACTCTGTAGTCCCAGCGTGAAGAAAGGGTTCCATGCATGTGCTACATAATAACATTCATCCGCTAGCGTCTCCGCTAGTTCGGCTGCAGCCTTCCTTGTTTTCGCTAGGATGAGTTGGGCTCCTAGGCTCCTTATAATCTTCTTCTTACCTTGTGGAGCAGTTCTCGGGACTATTATCTTAGTTCTCATACCTGAATATGCTCCGTATAGTGCCACTGATATCCCCGCGTTACCTGAGGAGTCCTCTACGATACACTCATATCCTAGTAGCTTAGCTATGTGGATGTTTATGCTTGTTCCCCTATCCTTGAAGCTGCCGGAAGGGTTCAAATATTCTAGTTTAAATAAGACTGTTTTACCATCTAGTTTCTCCTCGACCAGGGGGGTTCTACCCTCTCCCATTATTGATCCAGGCTTCCAGTCTAGGTCTTTTATACTTAGATTAAACGGTGTACCGCATACAGGGCACCTGTGACGATACATATTCTCTATTTCCAAACCGCATTTGGGACATTTAAGCTTCCATGATACCAATATCCATTCCCCTTAGGTGTGTGTCTGGGAAGGTTGGATAAAACTATTGTGTGGAAAAAGAGCTTTGAATGGTGGAAACGTTTAGGCTTAAGGTGTCCTCAAAACATTCTCTATTACTTTAGCTAAATGCGGGGGTTTCGTATACCATTTATCATACTGGTACTTCTTACCCTTATAACTAATCTCAACATAGTCTCCGGTGTCTCTAACAGTCATCACTATCTCCGTATCCTTCACTATGCTGAACGAAGTGCTCCCTTTAGGGAGTATCTTTAATCCTAGCTCCTGGAGCATAGGCTTGATTGAATCTTTCACACTCGTAATGTACTCTGCACTGCTCATATATACACACCCATATCTGTAGGCTCGTTCAATGCCTTATCTTCAGGTAGTTTAAAAATATTGGCTTCCTAGCGGAAACCTAGGAGACTTATCGTATATCCTATTTTTACTACCCTCCTGTTGACCGGGAAGGCTACATTGTATATGGGAATACTGTCTAACCTGCAGAAACCTTTACCCTTATGGGCATGACCATGGATAGCTGCATTCGGCTTATATTTCCTGACCAGCCCCTCTACTTTTTTACTGTAGATCCCCGGCCAACCCTTAGGCGGCTCCCCAATTAACGTACATGAAGCTAAACCGTAGTGAGTCACAAGTATAGTAATATCATTCTTACCTGTGCTCTCTTCGAGAAGGGATTTTATTTTCTCTACACGCCTAGCATATAACTCCCTTATATTTGGGATATGTTTGGCTTGCCACCATGTAGGTCTGTCTATTGCTCCTCTGCTACCGATTATGCCAAGCTTATAGCCTCTTATGTCAACGTTGTATAGTTCATTGTCAAGCCATACCACTCGGGGATATAATCTTCTATACTCATCTTCATGCTCCATGAACTCATCATTACCGAATACCGCGACGATCTGAGCATTAGGGAAAGCTTCTCTTGTAGCCTCCTCCAAGGGGGCGAAGGCGTTAATCATGTTCCTCTCAACCATGTCACCCGCGAAAACAACTATATCCACATTGCTGAGCCCTGTAAGTTTGAGACTCCTCTTGTACGCCTCAAGATAAAGTGGGCTGTGAACGTCGCTAACAGCTGCGATTCCAGGCGGTGAGTCCAACTACTATACACCCAGCATTATACTTGAAGGAGGGTTCTAGAGGCCGAGTTTATCTGAGAGTCTATCGTCTACCTCCCCCGTAATATCCTCTATCTTATTCCTTACTGATACCAGGAATTCGGATTCTTCATCCGATATTCTCTGTGCCTGTTTAAGTCTAACAATAGCATATGCTAATGCCTCGTTGGCGTCTGACAATGCAAGGATATCTCGTGGGATACCATTCGGATACTTCTTCTTCAATAACTCGTAGAAGCATTCTACATGGACGTAACCGTATTTTCTCAATGCTACCATCCGTTGGCCCTCTATGACTGGCTCCTGACAGAGGCCGCATCTCCAAGTTTTGAACTTCTTGAATGACAATGAGGATGTCACCTTACTTGAATCTGCATGGTTATTGGATGTTATAAAGGGGTCAGCTCTGGAGTAGTAGGGAGAAAACCTTGGATGCCTTAACTAGTTCCTCCAAGTCAACGTACTCATCGGGCATATGCGGCGTATTATTACCGGGACCGTAGGATGAGGCTGGTATACCTTTGACAGTATAGTACCTAAGGTCAAGGCCTCCCATGCATACTGTTGGCTCAACTTTTATTCCTATCTTGGAGGCTGCTTCAACAACCATTTTAACAGCAACAGTATCCACAGGGGTCAGGGCAGGCTCCATAGTATGCACTATCCTCATCTCATACTCCGCTTGGGCTTTCTCGGCTGCAAGTTCTAGGAATTCTTTCAGTTGCTTGAGCGCTGACTCCACATTCTCTTCAGGATTAATCCTCCTATCGATAGTGAAGTAAACGCTTCCCGGCACCTGGTTTATTTTGCCCTCACTCTTCATGCCTACAACACCGCCTATCATAGCGGTAGCCATCTCCGCGTCAGGCATGTCAAATTTGTATCTACTCCTGGTGAGATTAACAGATGGTACATAGTTCTCATAGAGCCATACGGCCATCTTGGAAGCTCTCTCGAAAGCATTTACTCCTAGCCACGGCGTGCTTGCGTGTGCAGTTTTACCTTTAACGATTATTTCAACCCATAAAGCACCCTTGTGACCGTGCCATATTTTATCAGTGCCACTTGGCTCAGGTATTACTACAGTCTCAGGAGTCTCATCGAGATGTTCTACGAGCCAACCTGTACCGCATTCCCCGCCTATCTCCTCATCTGGAACCATATATAGTCTAGCCGTCCTCTTAGGCTTGACTCCCTCTTCCTTGAGAGCTATGAATGCTCCGAGGACTGATGCTAGACCTCCCTTCATGTCAACGCTTCCTCTACCGTATACTTTGCCTTCATTAACAATAGGCTTAAAGGGGTCTGTAACCGTCCATCCAGGCCCCCCTGGGACAACATCGTAGTGACCGTTGAAGTCAATGGGTTTCCCTTCTCCGCCTTCTAGTTTAACCTCTATGATGTAACGCGGGTTACCGAGGGCTTCTTCCGGGCAGTGCCCATCCACGAAGTCCTGTGGCACATCTATGATTCTATAAGTTAACCCATACGATTCCAAGAGTGTTTTCATCTTATCAACGAACTCCCCGTACTTCTCTCCTGAAGGGGAAACTGTGGGGACTTTGATCATCTCGGATAATATACCAACCATATCCTTTTGAAGGCTGTCTATTCTTTCTAGAACACCCAATTAGAAGGCACCTCCAAATAGAGGAGAATAGTATTAATTGGTATATTAATCTAGAAAAAACTGAAATTACTAGTGAAGATCACCAGGACCAGGACCAGAATCCTCTTCCGTAGCCTCTACCGTATCCCCATCCGGGTCCAGGGCCCCATGCATATGGGTATCCTTCAACGTAGATTACTCCAACTACTCTACCCTCATAGACTATGTCAGCCCATACTCCCCATCTGCAAGGCCTTATCCATCCGATGCTTGCTTTCGTGAGATCTACGTCTGCCCAGAGTTCACCAACTACTATACTGTCCTTGAGAAGTGGAATCCTGATCCCAGTTGCATACGTATAGGGTGTTCCTTTCGTAGCTGTCTTTAGTAGTTCAGCGGCTTTTCCAGCGTAGGCTGCAGGATCAAATGGTGCCGGCGGTGCTACTGGCGGTGCTGGTGGTCCCCACCATCCTCTTCCGAAACCTCTTCCCCATCCTCCTTTCCATGGTGCAGGCATTTCTAATCACCATCAATTAATTATTACAGTTACACTTATATATTTTTCTGTAACATTATAAACAATTATGAGTATAAGGTTGTAATAACAAGTTGGAGGCAAATAGCAGTGTGGGGAGGAGGCAGAAGAAGACGAGGAAGCTGGAAAGGAAGAGGCCCGTGGGGATACCCAGAACTACCCGCGAACTTGGAATACCTACTAGCAATACTCACAACGATACAAGCAGAGCCGAGGAGGACAATACTCAACGCTATAGGAACTCAGGGAGCTACTACAAACCAGATCTACCAGGCACTACTAGAGAGAGGCTATAATTTACCGAGGACAACACTATACTACCATCTGTCAGAACTCGAGAACCTGGGGCTAATAACACACGCTGGATATAAAGAGTCTGGAGGAGGAGCCCCTGAGAAAGTGTGGAGCCTCAGAGCAAGGAAGATATGTATAGACATACTCACTGGAGAAACATTGAACTCAGAGTAAACTTATTCTCTCCCCAAGCTCCTCGAAGAACATGCCAGCCTTCTCATGGATAACTAAATCCGCCTCATTATCAAACGGAGTAGGAGTCGGGTTAACAACGATGACGCGTCCATTGTAATTCTTCGCCAATACGGGCAGATACGCAGCGGGGTAGACCTGGAGGCTGGTCCCAACTACAAGCATAAGTTTTGCATGGGAAGCCTCCTGAAAAGCCCTCCTAACAGCCTGATCAGGCAGAGGCTCGCCGAACCAGACGACACCAGGCCTCAGTAAGCCACCGCACTTTGGGCAATGAGGGGGGATCTCTTCAGGGGGATGATCAAGCTTACTCGTATAACCACAGCTAGTACATATTACCCTCCAAATATTCCCGTGTAGCTCAACCACATCTATAGCACTCGCCCGCTGATGCAAGCCGTCAACATTCTGTGTGATAATGGGCCCAATCATATTCTCCTTCTGCATTTTAGCTAGAACTATATGAGCTGGATTAGGCTTAGCTTTAGCAATAAGTCCCATTCTCCACTTATACCACTCCCAGACCCTTAAAGGATTAGAGTGGAAAGCCTCTGGAGTAGCTAGCTCTTCAGGCCTATATTTATTCCATAATCCATCCTTACCGCGGAATGTGGGAATACCGCTTTCAGCACTAACACCCGCACCGGTCAAAACAACCGTGTACGTAGACTCATTAATCCATTTTGCAACTACTTCAACAACATTTTCTTCCAAGACAATATCCCTTACATATATGTGGGTTTAACAAGGAAAAATGATTTTATTTTAATAATAAGAATCGCTATTAAACCAATCGGGTGAATTTCTCGGTGAGCATTCGAGGCATTATTGTTCCAATGATTACACCCTTCCAGGAAGATTATAGCCTAGATTTCGATGGAGTCAAATGGCTTGTCGAGTTTTTAGAGGATAACAATGCTCATGGCTTGTTTCCCGCTAGTACGACAGGTGAGTTTGTTCACCTGTCAAGGGAGGAGCGGGACAGTCTCGTTAGATTAGTTGTAGAGCATCATAGACGTTCTCTGGTTTTACCTGGTGTTTCTAGTAATTCTACCTTAGAGGCTGTCGAGTTCGGTAGAAGATATGTTGACCTTGGTGTTGATGGTGTGATTGCCACTCCGCCATACTACTTTAAACCTAGGAGGGAAGGCTTGTTCCAGCATTTCGCTACTCTTGCCGAGAATGTTGATTCTCCTGTTATCATCTATAATATACCTAGCTTGACAGGAAACTTGTTAACTGTTGATTTATTGCGTGATTTAACTAGTGAGTACAGCAATTTGGTTGGCATAAAGATAACATACCCTGACTTCACCTATCTCCGAAGGGCTATTATCGAGTTGAAGGAGGTTAACCCGCAGTTCAGTATTTTGACAGGTATCGGTGACATGCTTCTACCTAACCTTATGGCTGGTGGTGACGGCGGCGTAGTTGCTCTAGCTAATTTTGATCCAAAACTGCTCGTAGGC